>JABMPI010000348.1 GCA_013203755.1 Bacteroidota bacterium | reverse complement strand
TTTAACATTTCTTTGTTTTGCTCGCACCATTTACCAAGGTTAGGCGAACCCACTTCCTCTTCGCCTTCAATCATAAACTTTACGTTGCAAGGAAGCGTGTTGGTTTTTATCATTAATTCAAACGCTTTGGCGTGCATCATTCCCTGCCCTTTGTTATCTTCGGCACCACGCGCGAATATTTTACCATCACGAACTTCCGGCTCAAAAGGTGGTGAGTCCCATAAATTTATTGGGTCAACCGGCATAACATCCATGTGCGAATAAACCAAAATTGTAGGTAGGGCAGGGTCTATTATTTTTTCACCATAAGTTACCGGATTGCCATCGGTTTCTAAAATGGCAACCTTGTCGGCACCTGAATTTAAAAGTATCTTTTTCCAGTATTCAGCCGCTGTGTACATATCTGGTTTGTGGCTTTCGATAGAACTGACAGATGGAATGCGGAGTAAGCCAAACAATTCATCTAAAAAACGCTCTTTGTTTGCTTCAACGTAATTATTAATGTGTTCCATAATTATTTATTTGTTTTTTATGCTTTATTCGAGGCGGAAAAAGTAGGACTATTTGAGTAGAATAAAAAGTATTTTTGGTAGTAAAATATTTTATTGTTTTGTATTGTACGTCAAAAATATCGTATGTAAAACTTATTGAACGATATTTTTGACGTAGTTACTTTTGAGAAACATCAGTTGTAATTCCAACCCTGCTAAATAAAAATTCGTCGTTTTCTTTCAGGTGAATCAATTTTGAATTCGATATCTAACTCGATTTTTTTAAAAATGTAATTGCAAATTTGTATTTTATTCAGAACAAAAAAAAAGGGCAATCCGTCAATCGACGAACTGCCCTTTTAAATATTTTTGTTGGATTGAATTACTCAACAATAGCTTTGAATTTTGCGTTTTCGAAATATTTCGCAAATTCCATATCGTTTTTAGCTTTAGCTTTCATTTTTGCATTAATGTTACAAGCTTCTTTTAAGCTGTCGAATAGTAAATTTTCTTTAGCGGTACGAGCACCAATAACTGCTTTCAAATATTCTTTCATGTAACAATTTGGACGTTCAAAAGCTTCCAGGTCTTTTAATGCTCCATTGTTATTTCCAGCCATTATTTTTGCAACTGCTGTGTTAATGTCAGCATCATTGCTAAAGTATTTAACTGCTTTGTCGTATTCTGCATTTTTAACGCTTACAATACCCAGGTTGTAGTTAACTTCGTTGCCAGCACCAGCAGCAGCTCCAAATAATTTCTCAGCATTATCAATGTCGCCTGCATTTAATGCAACAGCACCCAGATTGTTTTTGATAACCGGTTCGTTGTTCTGTAATTTTTCAGCTTTTTCGAATAGTGGTTTAGCATCGGCATATTTCATTTGTTTTGCCAATACATAACCAGCGTTATTTGGACCTCTCCAGTCGTCGGAATAAATTTTGATGAAAGAGTTGTAAATAGAAAGTTGCTCGTTTAAATCTTCAAACAAAGTTGCTGCGTAAAGCAATTCTGCAGGATTTAAAGAAGCTGCATCCGATTTTGCCAAAGCTTTCAACTCTTCGTCAGTTTTTCCAATTAATTCAACATTTGTTGTCATTTTTGCACGACGTAATTTTGGAAGGATATCTTCAGCAACCTCAGTGAAAGTTTCACTTAGGTTTTTAATTTCACGCTCACGAACTTCGGGGTCGTTGTACATAGAAAGTACACGTAAAATCAGCTCTTTGTCCTGAATGTTAGATTTCTCCAATAGTTCTTTGAAACCATCCCAATCTTCAGGAGTATATTTTGTTTTTAGTTGAACATCAACACCAGCTTCTTTTAATTTTTTAGCTAAAAACTCAGAAGAAGTTTCTTTACGTTTTGCAGCAAGGTTGGTATTTAAGTCAATCTCTCCATCTGGAGAAGCATAAGCAGTTACTTCAACTCCTTTAAGATCGATACGGTCTTCTTCGTTAGCTTGTTTTGTGTAAGCTTCAAGATCTGAAACATCTTTTGCTCCAGATTCGTCTTTGCGAATATTCGAACGGTTGATTAAGTAATGAATGTCAGCCATCATTTCGTCAGGAACAATTCTTTGAAATGGATCGATGTTTGGATCATATTTTCCAGATGTGTTTGCTTCGCGTTGAACTCCTAAAATTGCTTTTGGGAAATTTGCAATCATTTGGCTTGTGGCAATAACACCGTCAGCAATTTTAATTGGTTCGAAATCTAAGGTTTTAGAACCTTTAGAAGCAGTGATATTTACGTAAAGTTCTGATTTTGCCATTACATTATTATAGTCAACAGCATCTTTATAACTTACGCTACCACCGGTTTTATAACCAATAACTTTGTTGTTTGCTTCAACGCTTTCGCCTTGAACAGTAACTGGACCATAAGTAGTCTCTCCACCTTCGTATTTCAAAACAGGAGTAGCAACAATCGTAGCTTTTTTATCGAAATATTTAGCTGGGAACCGACTGTCAATGGCCAAGTCTACTTCACCGGCATGGGCCTCAAGTAGTTCTGGTGTTACTTTGAATTGAATTTGGTCAGCATTTTTTTTCATCTTTTTTAGTCCGGCGCAGCTGGATAGCACGATTGCAGCCATGGCAACAATGACTAAAGGTTTAAAGTTGATTTTGAACATGATATAAAAATATATTTAATTGATTTTTAAAATTTTGTCTCACGCACAAAAATAGCAAGCTTTTTCTTATTTGAAAGAGGCTAACAATTTTTTTATCACAATATTATCCTATTTACCCCTAATTTATAATCACTTTTAAAAATTACCTCTTTCAATGTATCATAATGATCAGGATTATGGACAAAATCGATGCTGTTAATGTCTATTATTAAAATTGGGAAGGTGGTTTCTTGTTTGAAAAATTGGAATTAACCTTTTTGAATTTTTTCGAGATATGCAGCTTCAATATTTTGCTCGTAACTACGACCTCGGGCTTCAATGTTTTTCAACAACTTATTTGTGTTGGCATGCAAATAGACGTATAAATCGGGTTTGGGCATCGATTCAAAAACAATATCGAAAATCTGGCAGAACAGTTTATATTCGTCGTCTTTTAAAGTATTTTGTGCAAATATTAACGACTTAGCAAAGTAATAGTCTGCTATTAAAAAGGAGTGAAACAAGTCGGGATTTAAAATTTCTTTTTTTGTTTGACTGTAACGGCCGGCTAGAAACGAAAGTTCCAAAGGGAAGGAATAGCGTTTCTGGTCCTTGTAAAATTTGGGTAAAAACGGATTGTCGGCAAATTGCTCTAAAACAAGTTTTGCGTTGTATTCCTCTGCGAACTTTGTAGAAAGAGAGGTTTTGCCAACTCCAATATTTCCCTCGATAACTAAAAATTGCATAGTTTAAAATCCAAATTTGGGTGAATAGTTATTTTCTTTCGCAGGAATCACATTAATCTTTTTTCTGAACGAACTTTTTTATCTTTTATATGTCCCAAAACGTATGCAGGCAGCAGTCCAATGGCAAAACCAATCGACAACATTTCAACCCAAATATCGGAATTAATTTGTACTAAAGCATAACCGATGATTAACCCAACAACAATTCCGAAAAATGAGTATATGTAGGAATAATAGTAGGGTGCATAAAAATTGTGCTCTTTTTGCATGTGTTTGGAAAGGCGACTAATTAAACGATCGTATTCGCGCCTGGTTTTACCGGGAACATTTAATGCCTCATCAATTTTATCGCTTATTTCAGAGATAGAAATTTTTTCTTTCTGACAAATCTGGCAGCTTTTAGAAAAGTAGTCAACGCGGTTAATATTTCTTTTGAATTCCCCAATTCGGAAGAAGATAATCTCTTTGTCGCGCAAACCTTCCAGTTTCTTGTCAATTGTATCTGTAATATTTGTTGCCCAGTTTTCCATTGTCTGCTTTATTTTGAATTACAAAGTTAGTAATTAAGCACAAAAAAAACCGTTCCGTCGACTGACGGAACGGTTTCTTTATATCTTGATGAGTATTTTTTGAAGAGTACAAGTTCTTCTACCCAATACTAATTACTATCTACTCACGACTAAATTTTAGTCGTTGTTTTTGCGTGGACGGAAGTCGTTGTTACGACGGTCACCACCTCTGTGGTCGTCTCTTCTATCTCCACCTCTGCGGTCACCACCACGTCTGTCGTCGCCACCTCTGAAATCTCTTCTCGGACCACGATCTTCTCTTGGTGGACGTTCAACATAACCTTCAGGTTTTGGAAGTAACACTTTACGGGAAAGTTTTAATTTTCCTGTTCTTTCGTCAACTCCAATTAATTTAACCTCCATTATTTCGCCTTCTTTTGCAAAATCTTCAGCATTTTCAACACGTGCCCAATCCATTTCCGAAACGTGAAGCAATGCTTCTTTTCCTGGCATAATTTCGATGAATGCACCAAATGAAACGACCGATTTTACCTTTCCTTTGTAGATTTCTCCTACTTCTGGCAAAGCAGTTATTCCTCTGATTCTGGCTTTGGCTGCTTCAATTGGTTCCAATCCGGCACCTGAAATTTCAACATAACCCTGATCATTTTTTTCTTCATTTACAATAACCGTTTGAGTCTCTTCCTGAA
>JABMPI010000347.1 GCA_013203755.1 Bacteroidota bacterium | reverse complement strand
GTTTTCCTTTTTTTGATTTTGCACTCTTTGCGCGTTTTTAACTTTGCGCTCTTTGCGTGAAATCTTTAAATTTGGTTCTTGCAAAGACCGAAAAGTTTCTGCAAAGAACTCAATGAAATTTCAACAAAACTTAAAGTTTCTCTAATTAGAATAGACTGATGAAACCATTACGGATTAATCGATTTGTATTAATTATTATACTTTTCTGTTTTCTTTTTGGAAATGGAACAGCACAAGTCAACGATTTTTCCTTAGAAACCCAAAAACTCTATTCCCGGTTAAATCCTGAATATAGGGGATTGGGAAAAGTTAAACTATCTGCTGTTAATTCGGAAACTACAGCCAAAGAACTTCTTGCATACTTCAAAACCCGAACATCTGTTAAACATCCAATTCAAAATAATTCAGAAACATTTACTGACAAAGATTTAAAATGGGCGAACGATGCATTAACCCACATTTTTGTCGGACAACCAGCCTACGAATCGCATTTTTGTGGAGACGATATTGACTGGAGTTCACGACCCGTTCCCGACAATGAATGGGTTTGGCAATTAAACCGAATGTATTTCTGGAATGCAATGGCAAAAGTATACACACAATCCAGCGATGAAAAATATGCCAAAGAATGGTGTAATCAGTTGATGGACTGGACTCAAAAAAATCCCAACGACGATAAACACAAACATGCCTGGCGTTCCATTGAAACCGGAATACGTGGTTATAACTGGACAAGTCTTTATCATCAGTTTATTCAATCACCAAATTTTACTCCTGAAGTTTTGATAGCCTTTTTAAACAGCTGCTATGACCATGCCGAATTTTTAATGACAAAATACCGAAGCAAAAGTAACTGGGGCTTAATGGAGGCTGAAGGAATGGCATTTATAGCCATCAATTTCCCTGAATTTAAAGATGCTGAAAAATGGAAAACAGAAGCTTTTCGAAGACTCAATAACGAAATTTCAATACAGGTTTATCCCGACGGACACCAGCGAGAACTTGCGATTGGCTATCATTTGGGTTGTATTGGTTGGTTTTATCGTACCTACGAATTGGCCAAAATTAATAATCTGGAAAACGCATTTCCTGAATCGTACCTTAAAACGATTGAGAAAATGTGTGAAGTGCCGATGAAATTAGGAATGCCGGATGGTACCAATGTCCAATTTGGAGATGCCTGGGTTGGAACTCCCGGACAGCACAAAGAGAAATATTTGATGTGGGCTGAGATGTTTAACCGCGACGATTTGTTGTTTTTGGCAACCGATGGTGAAAAAGGAATCGAGCCCGACAATACAGCTTTTGCTTTAAAAGAAAGTGGTCTTTATTCCATGCGAAGTAGCTGGGATAAAAATGCCGTTTGCCTGGTTCTGAAGTGCGGGCCCGATGGTGGAGGGCATTGCCAACCCGATAACGGAACTTTTGAATTGTATGCTGGGGGCAGAAATTTAATGCCCGATGCAGGAAGTTATATTTACAGTGGCGACCCTGAAAACCGGGCCTGGTTTAGACAAACCAAAGTACACCAAACACTGACATTAAATGGTGAAAATACTAAATACGCACCCAAACTTTTAAAATGGCAACCCGGGAGAAATCTGGATATTTTGGTGGTAGAAAACAAAAGCTATATAAATCTTACTCATCGTAGGGCAGTGTTTTTTGTCGATAAAAGATATTTTGTAATCGTTGACGAAGCCATCGGAAAGGGAATTGGAGATATTGATATTCATTTTCAACTGGCTCCCGGAAATGCAAATTTCGACTATGAAAATTCATCGGTTTGTTCTAAATTTGATAGAGGTTGGAATGTGTTTGTTCAAACCTTAAAACAAAAGGATTTAAAGCTGGAAGAGGAGGAAGGACAGGTTTCATTTGAATATACAAAAAAAGAACCTCGCTCTGCTTTTTGTTACCGTTTGAAAAAGCAAAATGAAGATGCTGCAATAAGGTTTGTAACTATTGTTGCACCTTATGAAAATGAAAGGCCAAATATTAAAGTTGAAGTGATTGGCAATGCTAAAGTAGGCTCATCCAAACTTCAACTTGAAATAAGTGAAAATGGAAAGAAAAAAATAATCGGATATACATTGTAAAAATCTCTGCGAAACTCTGTGCCTTCTCCGTGCTTTCTGTGGTAAAAAAATTTAACAACAAAGTTGTACCGTGGATACTCAAAATTTTACAAAAAAAAACAGCAGTATAATATTGGTTGAATTAAAATTATGATTGCAAAAAATATAAAACTCATTTTTAAAAGTATTCTAATTATTGCAGGAATTGTAATTGGAAATGTTTGGTTTGGTTTTTCGCAACAAAATACGGATAAAATTTCGCTCACAGTAATGAGTTTTAATGTGAGGTATATAAATACAAAAGATGGAATTAATGTCTGGGCAAACCGAAAAGAGAAAGTTGCAGAAGTTATTGCTTCGAATAATGTGGATGTTGCCGGGCTGCAGGAACCCTGGAAAGATCAGATTAAAGATTTGAAAAAATTACTACCCGAATATTCCTGGTTTGGTTGGAGTAGAGATAATGGTAAAAGTAAAGGTGAATTCTGTCCGATTTTTTATAAAAAAGACAAATTTACGGTTTTGCATAAAGGTATCTTCTGGCTTTCAAAAACGCCCGATAAAGTTGGAAGTAAAGGATGGGATGTAAAATATCCGCGAATAGTTGTCTGGGGCCGATTCAAAAATAACAAGGATGGAAAGGAATTTTACTTTTTCAATACACATTTAGGTGGGCAAATAGCACGATTTGAAAGCGCAAAATTGTTGAGATCCAAAATTGATGAAATGAGCAAAGGTCTGTCGGTTATAATAACTGGCGATTTAAACTCAAAACCTGATTCTAAAGCTTATGAAACAATGGTAAGCGGCAATTATAAGGTGGAAATAGAGGATGCGTTTCACACCGCAGAAGATAAAAACAACGAACAATTTACTGATTATTGGTTTGATGGAGAGAATACAGATTTAAAACGTATCGATTACATTTTTGTAACTCCACAAATAAAAGTTTTGTATCATGAAATAATTAATAAAAGAATGGGGAGATATTATCCGTCAGATCATTTGGCCATTAAGGCAGAAATAGAAATTTAAATGATAAAAATAGAATAAATTCTCTGTGCAACTCTGTGCCTTCTCCGTGTTCTCTGTGGTAAGAAAGAAACCACAAAGTTGCACAAAGAAACCACAAAGGTTCACAAAGAAAACCTAAATTAAAAATCTAAATACCAACTAAAATGAAAACAAAAATTAGCCTATTAATCAGTTTACTATGTTTGGCAATTTTATTGCCTTCAATGGCACAAGAAAAAGAAATTCCAATGCTCGACAATCCAATGTCGGTACAATACCTAAAAAAGAATTTGCGCAAATCGCAGCCGCGTTTGGTCTTGAATTCTACCATTGAAAAACAATTAAAGCAAAAAATTAAGAGCGATCCGGTGGTTAAAAACATGTACGCCGCCGTTAAATTGAATGCCGAAAAGGCCGCCGAAAAACCTTTATTGGAAAGAAAACTGGAAGGCCGAAGACTTTTGGGTGTTTCGCGCGAAATGTTATGGCGAATGAATTCGCTTGGTATGGTTTATCGAATGGGAAAAGACCCAAAAGTTCTGGATCGAATTAACGATGAGGTAATTGCCGTTTGTAACTTTTCCGATTGGAATCCTTCGCATTATCTTGATGTGGCAGAAATGTCAATGGCTGTTGCTTTTGCTCTGGACTGGACAGCTGGAAAACTGCCAAAATCCACTATTGAGATGGCAAAAACTGCATTGATTGAAAAAGGAATTTTACCCAGCTGGCCGGCAAGTGGGAAAAATCCGGGATGGGCTTATGGTCACAACAACTGGAACCAGGTTTGTAATGGTGGAATGATTGCAGCAGCAATAGCCATTGCCGAAAAAGATCCGGAACTGGCAGCAAAAACAATTCATCGTTCATTGGATGGCATCCCTTCTGCACTTTCGCAATATAGCCCCGATGGGGTTTATCCCGAAGGTTCAACTTACTGGAGCTACGGAACAAGCTTTTCAGTGGTAACTGCTGCCATGTGCGAAAGTGCTTTTGGAACCGATTTCGGTCATTTTGAATATCCTGCTTATAAGGAAGGTGCCATGTACCGGGCCTTAATGAATACACCCTCGGGAATGTATTACAATTTTGCCGATTGTGGCGATAGAAGAAGAGAAAATGGAGATATTGTTCTGGCATGGTTTGGAACCAAAACAGGTAATAAAACATTTTTTGAAAAAGACCGTTTCCTTCAACCTGCTGAAGAAATGGGAACACTTTCACGACTTGCTGGCGCGAGTTTGGTGTGGCTGTCACAGTATGAAGAAAAAGGAGAAGAAAAAATGCCAACATCCTGGAAAGGTGATGGTTCAAATCCAATTGTAGTATTTAAAGGTGAAGAAAACGACTCGCATAATTATTACTTTGGAGGGAAAGGCGGAAGAGCTACCACCAGCCATGGAAATATGGATGCCGGTTCGTTTATATTCGAGTTGAATGGTGTACGTTGGGTTATCGATCCAGGAAACCAGGGATACCACAATTTGGAAAAAACAGGTTTCGATCTTTGGGGAAGTTGCCAGGATTGTGAGCGCTGGACCTTACTTACAAAAAACAATTACGGGCACAGTACAATTACCGTAAACAAAGAATTATTTATAAATAATGCAACAGCAACTCTTGTGAATTTTAAAGGAGGTGATAATCCTGAAGCTACTTTCGATTTAGCCCCTTTATATGGAGAAAATATAAAAAGTGCTAAACGCAAATTTTTAAAAGACGGTCCGCTTTCGGTAGTTATTGAAGATCAGATTGAAATTTCAGAAAAAACAGAATTAATAACCTGGCAAATGATGACCACTGCCGATGTGAAATTAGTTGAGGGTGGCGCGATTTTAATTCAGGACGGGAAAACATTGAAATTGGAAAACCTGTCTCACTCTGAATTGGATATTTCCGTTGTTTCATTGTATCCCGCTCCATTGGAACTTGATCGCCAGATTGTAGGATTAAAACGTCTGGAAATTCGTATCCCGGCTTGGACTATGGAAGGTGGTAAAACAAAAATTAAAGTTCGACTCTCTGGAGAGTAAAATTAGCCCCTGACTTTAGCCAGGGGAAGAAATTATAACAAAAAATGAGCATTAGATTTTAAAAAGAAACCTGTAATATCATTTGAAATGAAAGAGTACCTAAATCAAAAATTTTCGATAGTCGTACTGATTATAATTCTTGGTCTTGGTAATCTGGCGTTTGCACAGCCACAGAAATTGGAAAATCCGATATCAGTTGCTTACCTCAAAAAGAACTTAAGTAAACAATCACCCCGGCTTGTCCTAAACAAAAAGATTGAAAAAAATCTGAAGCAAAAACTAAAAACAGATCCGGTTATTCGGAATGTTTACGAGGCAATAAAACTACAAGCTGATAAAGTTTTTGAGAAATCAATAATTAACCTTGATATTCCTCTGGAACAACGCTCGCAAAATAACCAACTTGATATTTCCCGAGACTTGCTTCATAGAATAAACATGCTGGCCATGGTTTATCGAATGGAAAAAGACCCTCGAATGTTAAAGCGAATTAATGAGGAAGTAATTGCTGCCTGTAATTTTCCTACATGGAATCCAAAACATTTTCTTGATGTTGGCGAAATGTCACTTGCAATTGCTTTGGCCATTGATTGGACTGCAGGAGATCTGCCGAAATCGACAATTACTTTGGCAAAAAAATCACTGATTGAAAAAGGTATAGAACCAAGTTGGCCGGAAGATGGTAAAAACCCAAGCTGGGCTTATGGCAATAATAACTGGAATCAGGTTTGTCATGGCGGGTTGGTTGCTGCATCTATTGTTATTGCTGAAATTGAACCAGAATTGGCTGCTAAAACAATTTACCGTGCAATCGATGGAATGGTAAATGCACTGAATTCATACGGACCAGATGGGGTCTATCCGGAAGGTGCGACTTATTGGAATTACGGTACATCTTTTACGGTTACAACTGCAGCAATGTTTGAAAGTGCTTTTGAGACCGATTTTGGAATATTTAATTACCCCGCTTTTAAAGAAAGTGCTGTTTTTAGAGTTTTATCCAATGCGCCTTCAGGATGGATGTACAACTTTGCTGATTGCGGTGATAAACGTAGCGGAAATGGCGATTTTACTTTGGCCTGGTTTGCATCAAGAACCGGGAACAAAACGTTTTACGAGAAAGACCTGTTTTTGAAACCGTCGGAAGAAGGGAGCAGGTTATCTCGATTAGCGGGAGTTTCATTGGTGTGGTTGGCTCAATACGAAGAAAAAGGGGAGGAGTCAATTCCAACAGCATGGAAAGGAGATGGAGCTAATCCGGTGGTATTTTTTACCGGAGAAGATAATGATCCTAATCAATATTATTTTGGAGGAAAAGGTGGACGGGGAACTGTAAATCATGGCAACATGGATGGAGGTTCGTTTGTTTTTGAATTAAATGGAGTTAGATGGAGTATCGATCCGGGGAATTACCATAGCTATGGCCCGATTGAAAGAACGGGTTTTGATCTGTGGGGAAAATGTCAGGATTGCGACAGGTGGAAATTACTCAATAAAAACAATTTTGGGCATAGCACAATTTCAGTAAACAATCAACTTCATGTAGTTGATGGAAAGGCAACAATTGTTGATTTTAAAACTGGTGAAAAACCGGAAGCCACTATTGATATGACACCTACCTTTAAAGGACAGTTAAAAAGTGCTTCACGGAGGTTCGTAAAAGACAGCCCAACTTCACTTTTAATCGAAGATAATATTGAGATTTCAAAAGAAACAAAGCTAATTACCTGGCAATTAATAACGCAGGCAGACGTGGAAATAGTAGCTGGCGGGGCAATATTACAGCAAGAAGGAAAAAGTCTGAAAGTAGAGAATCTTTCACATCCGGGAATTGCCATGTCTGTCATTTCGCTAGATCCACCTCCTCTTCAATTAGATTGTAAAAAAGAGAACTTAAGCCGATTGGAAATAAGGATTCCTGTATGGACTATCGAAGGTAACAAAAACAAAATCGAAGTGCTGCTTTCAGAAGAATAACTTCTTAGTAATTACATAAAAATGATAAGCATGAAATACTTAAACCGATTCTTTTTAATTCTTATTTTTTCCTTATTATTGTTCGCTACAGTTAATGTAAATGCGCAAAAACAGGGAAATCCAATAACAGCTGATTACCTAAAAAAGAACATTTTAAAAAAATCGCCAAAACTTATCCTCACTCCTCAAATTGAAAAGGAGCTTAAAAGGAAGTTAAAATCTGATCCTATAGTTCAACACTATTATCAATATTTAAAAGACGAATCAAACCTAATTCTGAAAAAGCCATTATTAAAAAGAGAACTTGAGGGATTCAGGCTGTTAGCAGTTTCACGCGAGATGGTTGAACGAATGGGAATTTTGTGCATAGTTTACCGAATTGACAAAAGTCAGGAAATATTAGAAAGAATTGATGCTGAAGTTCAAGCGGTTTGTGCTTTTGAAGATTGGAATCCACAGCATTTTCTCGACATAGCAGAAATGTCATTTGCAGTGGCATTGGCAACCGATTGGGTAGGGAAGTGGCTACCAAAAGAGACAGTGAAATTGGCCAAAAATTCTTTAATTGAAAAAGGAATTAAACCAAGTTTTAACGAAACAGGAACCCGTATGTTTTGGATCAACAGTATAAACAATTGGAATGCAGTTTGTCATGGCGGTATGATTACAGCCTCTTTGGTTATAGCCGATGTAAATCCCGAACTAGCTGCCAAAACTATTGCACGAGCATTAGATAAATTACCCAATTCATTAAAAGAATATGCTCCAGATGGAATTTATCCTGAAGGTCCAACCTATTGGAGTTATGGAACCAGCTATTCCGTAATTGCTTCAAATACATTAAGCACTGCCTTGGGAAGCGACT
Source organism: Bacteroidota bacterium (assembly GCA_013203755.1). GTDB lineage: Bacteria > Bacteroidota > Bacteroidia > Bacteroidales > Prolixibacteraceae > Draconibacterium. Next base: position 647 of record JABMPI010000347.1, on the reverse strand, counting down.
TTGGAATTTCCCAAAGCCCGGGGTTTATGGAAAGTGTAAACTTTCTTTTGCAAGTTATTTCACCCTCCGGAGATTTTTTCAATTTTGCTGATTCAGGAGATAAAAAAGGTGGAAATCAGTCAATTCTTATGTCATGGTTTGCTGCGAAAACTGGCAACGGTCTTTATCTGGATAAGCCATTTTTTGAAAATCCCGAAAATGCCGGTAGGTTGGCAGGTCCTGGTTTGGTTTGGCTATCTCAATTCAATAATCAAAAAACTGGTGAATTACCACTTAACTGGCATGGAAACGGTGAAAACCCTGTAGCTGTGTTTCGTGGAGAAAAAAATAATCCTGAAAAATTCTTTTTGGCTGTAAAAGGTGGAAAGGCTCAGCTCAGTCATGGAAATATGGATGCAGGTACTTTCGTTTTCGAATTAAATGGAATACGTTGGGTGATCGATCCAGGAAACCAAAGTTATTATCCGCTCAATAAAATAGGATTTAATTTGTCCGGTCATTGTCAGGATTGCCCGCGCTGGACTTTACTTACAAAAAAGAACCAGGGACATAGTACGATAACAATTAATGACGCAAGATTTGATGTTACAGGGCAAGCCAAAATTATTGATTTCAAAACGGGTGAAAAACCTGAAGTATCAATTGAT
>JABMPI010000346.1 GCA_013203755.1 Bacteroidota bacterium | reverse complement strand
TTTTTTTGAAATTCAACAGGGTCATAATCCTGTTGTCGCTGGTATGAATTTGGAGGTAATCCCGCATTCCTTCGATGTAAAGTATTTTATCGAAATATACTTTTACTGTTTTGCTTCCAGATTTTATAAAAGTATAATCAGGTTTTTGCGGCTGTGTTGTGCCGGTTGAAAAATCATTGACGGGTTGATGATTTATATCTTTTAAAAAGCGTGCATAAACTTTTTCAACGGCTTTTACAAAACGCTCAAAAGGAATTGGTTTTAAAAGATAATCCATTACATCCAACTCGTAAGCTTTTAAAGCGTATTCGTCGAAAGCCGTAGTTAAAATTATATGCGGCGGGTCTTTAATTGTTTCAAGCAATTGAATGCCGGTAAATTCATCCATCTGAATGTCAAGGAAAATAAGGTCAACTCTATTTTCTCGTAAAAATGAAAAAGTTGAAAGTGCATTATCAAACGTTCCCAATAAATTGAGGTAGTCTAATTTTTCGGTGTACCGCTTAATTTTTTTAAGGGCAAGAATTTCGTCATCAACCGCAATACAATTCATTTTCATATGATTATAATTTTTTGTTTTTTAAGGTATCATATGGAACTCACTTATAATTATCCTCCTGTGTGTAAGAAATTTTACATGCTCGTTTCATCTCATTATAATTTAATATTTTCAGTTGTATTCGATGTAACTTAGTTAGTAATTTAATGTTGCTTTATATTCTTGTTACAAATAAAATTTCAAATTCATTTTACGATAGTGGAACTTTAAGATACACATCAAATTTATCCATATCCTGGGTAATATCAAAAATGTAGTTTTCTTCATACAACAGTTTTAGTCGTCTTTCAACATTTTTTAAGCCGGTTCCGGTGCTGTTGTCCGGAAGTTTAAAATCGTTGCGTTTTATGTAGTTAGAAGTTTTTAGCTCAATATAATTTTTTTCGATAGTAAAATGAATTTGAATACCTGGTTTTTCTGATTTCTTATTGCAATGTTTTACTGCATTTTCAATTAGTGGGATAAAAAGAAGCGGCGAAATTTGCTTATCCGAAAACGATCCGTTTATACTGAAATTTAGAAAATTAGGGTCTTCGAAACTTAGCTTTGCCAAATCAAGATAGTCTTTTATATAGGTAATTTCCTTGTCTAGTTTTACAATTTCATGCGGCGATTCCTGCAACATGTAACGCATTATTTTTGATAATTGAAATATGGCATTCGAAGCTTTTTCCTTGTCTTCATAAATAAGCGAATCTATGTTATTCAAAACATTAAACAGAAAATGTGGGTTGATTTGCGAACGTAAAATACCCAACTCGGATTGAACAGTTTTGCGTTCCAGTTCCGATTTTGTTAATTGAATAGTGTATGAATAACTGAAAAGTTTTAAAGCGGATGCAGTTCCAACAATCATAAAATTGTTGAGAAGTCCATAAAATAAATCATGTGTAAGAGGTTTGCGAATTGTCCAGAATCCTATGGCGGGCTGAATGGTGTATTTTAAGAATTGTGCAATAATAATATTTATTCCTATTACAGTAACGGCTCCAACTAAAAAAAATATAATTTTTCGTTTTTTGAATAGAAACTGAGGAATTAAAAATTCGATTACAATGTACACCGTAATTATGTCGAACGGTATGTAAAGCAGGTTAATAAAGGCTTCAAGTTTAAATCCACTCGAAAGAATATATGGGATAGTGTAAAATGTAAAAATGAATATCCAGAAAAGGATATGATTTAAAATCCTGTATTTAAAAAGTTTCATTTTATTGATAAATGCATTTCAATTACAATTGTACGCTTTTTATTGAAGAAAAGTAGTGATTTTCTGCCAACTACTTTATTAATTCGCCAAATAAAAGTGATCGATTATTGAACCCGTTTTGTCGATCAAAAATGCAATTACGTAGAGTGAAACTGTAGTTTTATATGGCCACTTTTGTCTCCTCCTTTTCTGAACGTGCAATTATTACTGCTCCACAACTGTCGCTCCAAACATTTACCGAAGTTCTTAACATGTCTAAAATTCTGTCGACGGCTAAAATTAGCCCGATTCCTTCTAAGGGCAATCCAATTGCTGTTAACACAACCGTAATCATTACCAGGCCAGCCATTGGAATTCCAGCCGCTCCAATTGAAGCTAATAAAGCAGTAAATACTACCAATGCCTGCTGTGTAAACGATAAATCAACACCATATGCTTGTGCAATAAACATCGCAGCAACACATTCGTACAGTGCCGTTCCGTCCATGTTTATAGTGGCTCCAAGTGGTAAAGTAAAACTGGTAACTTTATTAGAAACACCACTTTTATGTTCCAGTGCTTCCATGGTTAAGGGTAAAGTGGCGCTCGACGATGATGTTGAAAAAGCAGTTAACAGAGGCGTTGCCATATTTCTGAAATGAGTAAAAGGTTTTGCTTTTCCTATAAAATGTACAATTAGTGGTAGAGAAATAAATGCATGAATTAGTAATCCGGTAACAACACAAAGGCCATAAATTGCCAAACTTCCGGCAATGTTTACTAATTGATCGGCATTTCTTGCTACTTCTTTGGCAACAATTCCGAAAATCCCAAGTGGTGTGAATTTAATAATGAAAAGGGTAATTTTCATCATTACTTCAAAAATTGCATCGAAAAAAGTTGTCAAAGAATCCTTGTATTTTTTATCAACGGTAGTTATGAAGTAGCCAAAAAGGATGGCAAAAAATATTACAGACAAGATTGTACCCTGTGCCATTGCATCAACAATATTTTCGGGAATTAGTCGGTAGAGAATATCTTTTACAGATCCTGCTTTATCTGCCAGTCCTTCCACCGATTGGGAAAATCCAAGGTCGACACCAACACCTGGTTTTACCAGATTGACAATTATTAGTCCTGTTAAAATGGCCAACGTACTTGTGGCTAAATAGTAGGTGAGTGTTTTTAATCCAAGACGGCCAAGGTTTTTGCCTTCTCCCATACTGGTTACTCCACTTATAATCGAACTAAAGATAAGTGGAATGATAACCATTTTTAAAGCTCGCAAAAAGATGTCACCCATCCAGGATACATATACTACTGCCGTGGGGATAAAATATCCGAATAAAACGGCTAGTACTAATGCAATTAAAATTTGCCAGTGAAGTTTTAATTTTAAGATTTTCACGCTGTTGATTTATTTATTTCAATTTAAAAGGTTGCTAATTTATCTTTTTTTGAAGAGATGGCAAATTTCTTTTTCTCTTTCCTGTTTTTCGCCAAATTGGGTTTGTTCTCTGATTTATTGTATTCTGATTTAACCTTAAAACCCGGAAATTGAAAACTTCAAAGCAACACTTTCAAATTTGCTCCCCTTAAACCCAGTAAATACTCCAATATTTCCAACAAAGAACAGACTGTTTAAACTGTACCCGGCTTCCCAGTAATTAGTTAAATCAGGAGTTGTTAGATAGTTGAGATGAATACTTTCGCTCCAGGTTTTTCTATTGACAAACGACAAATAACGTAACAGCAAATATTCCGATCTAAATTCTCCTCCAACATTTAAATAACTACTATTTGTACTAAATTCATAATCATTCAACAATTGAAAGGTGTGGGCAAACGATTTAAACGGAACCACTATTTCGGACGTATTAAAGTGTTTAAATTGCGAAAAATGCATGTGGTTTGAATTAAAGAAATAACCGGCATTTACTTTCCAGTCAAATCCTGCACTTGGCGAAATATTTGCTTGCTGTTGAAATCTAAAATCAATATGACTGAAATCTGAACCCGAAGAAAAAGCATCTTTTATACCTTGTTTGAAATATAGATTAAACTCATAAAAATCATTCATAAATAAAAATGGAGACTCTTCCAGCCATGGTTTGCGTTGCCGTTCCCGATAATTCAAACCAACAGTATAAGAAAAACTTTTTTGTTGTAGTAGTTCCGGACTGTATTCAAAAAAGCCTTTTGGAATGTTTGGCGAATATTCCTTTTTATCGGATAGCGAATAGGAGGTATTATTTATTAACGGGAAAAAGTGGTTGAAGTCGACAGCAGAAACCACTGTGAAATTCTTTTTTATTTTTTGTGAAAAGTCTAATTTAATAAATTCCGTTTCGTACAGTTTCATGTAGTTTTCGGCAAAAAACCAGGCGCTTATTGAATTTAATGAGGGTTGAATCCCCAATGGTGAAGGTTTAAAATCGCGACTCTCTTTTCCAAACGCAAAACCAAAAGTATTGCCGCTTGTAAGTATATTAATGAACTTACCGGTAATCGAGCCGAAACCAGCTTTTCTGTTAATGGCATAACCAAACTCCGGTGTAAAGTAGATGTATTTTCCAGAGTCTGGATTTAGCCTAAGCTCCAGTTTTTGTTTGTATTTAAACCCGTCAACAGTGTTCCAGTCGTAGTTTTTTAAAGATATTAGTCCATCGTAATTAAGTTTTATTAATGAATCTTTGCATAAATCGTAATAACCAAATACAATTTTTGAAAAGAGCGATTTTCCTTTTTTCTTTTTCTTGCCTGTTACCGTATCTGTTTCCATTTCTTCTAAAGAAACCAGAGAATCTGCCCTTTGGTAACTTTTAATTTCCATGGGAGTTAAAGGAATGGCACGAATTGTATCCCACGAAATGTTGTTGTTTAGCGAATCTTTTGTTTCATCTATTTTGTAGTTGTTGTAGCGCGATGTAGTAATTGTGGAATCTTTGTATTGCTCTTTTAAAATTTTGCGGTTGAAGCGCGCAACCTTTTTTACATCGTTATTCGATAATTCTTCTTTGGCAGTTATTAGTTTAACTTCATTTTGGAGAACCCTCTCTTTTGTGCTTTTAATCCTTACAGGAGTGGAGTCGGGGAGTGCCGTGTTAAAGGCTACTTCAATCTGTTTTTCCGATAAATAATTATCAATAATAGAGTCGTATTTCACCGATGCTCCGTAATAAAACATTCCGCGCAAACCCAATATTCCAAAATTACCGTCTATGTTGTGCGAAACTGGCAACCAGTTTTCATTGCCTAAGTTTTCAAATTGTTGTTTTATGCGGTATTTAAAAAATTCAAAATTTGTACTGAAATCAAGATTATAAATGCACCACAGTTTGTCAACAATATAAATATATCCTTCAACCAGCTCATCGCTTTTTCGTTTTGGTGTAATTTTAATTTTAAAAACATCAAAATCACCAACTGCAATAAACCCTTCGTATTGAAATTTATAATGTTTTAATGCCAACGACGATAGGGGCGAAATTACCTGATTTGGTCGCTCCTCGTAAAAACTAACGGTCATTAATTCCATAACGGGCGGCTCGTCGAAACCAACCAGCGAGCTTTTTTTACTGACTACTTTCTGATTGTATTTATTGGGGTAATCAAATGTAATTTTGTTTTGAGACTCAATAACATAGGTTACATTCTCTTTGAAAAAATCCTTTAGCTTTTTACCTTCAATCTCAACTTTATTTTGATATAGTTTGGGGATATTTGTAAAAGAGAAGTTGCTTTTAATGTATAAGTCAGCATCGTAATGTTTTATTTTTTCGCGGTAATATGCCGCTTTTGTAATTGCCTTTCGAATAATAAAATAGGCAGGGTCTTCTTTTCCTGGAAATACTTTAATCTCTTTGATTTCAAATTCCTGCTGTTGTAATATGATGTCCAAATTTAAGCTGTCCGAGTTTAATAAAATTTCTTTTTCAACCTGAATATAACCTAACGAACGAATGCGAAAATGGTGAGTTCCCTGATTTAATTGTAGTTTAAAGTTTCCGTCTGTATTTGAAATTGTTCCCTCTTTTGTTTCCTGAACAAATATTGTTGCGTACGGAACGGGTTCGTTTTGTTCGTTTATTATTTTGCCTGTTATTACCTGTGCGCCCGATTGAAAAGATAAAAAGTAACAAGCCAGTAATATTGATAGAGATAGGTTTTTAGCTTTAAAAAAATAATTTGTCATTTAAGTTTTAGCTTACTTTAAACATTGCAATTTACAGAAAAATATATTTGTTGCTGGTTTTACAGTTCGTTGTAAAACGGTTACCTGCTGTAAATTGTTACAATTGCAAGTTCTTAAAAACTTAAATGGAAAATAACAAATATTCGATAATTAAAGATAAATATTGTTAAGTAACGGTTTTTCTAAAAGTGCTTGTTTTTTAATGAAGTTTGCAAGAGAGAAAGTATTATTTTTTCGATAAGTTAAGATATTTAAATTTTGGTAATAACTGGGAATAATAAAGAGGCACCCAAATTGGATGCCTCTTTTGTACAATATGTTTTAACCTGAGTTTGATTTAAAATATTTTACACAGAAAGTCAGAATTGTGCAAGATTTGTGGTGAAAATTCAAAAAGAATAACGGGTTATTTTGAGGAATTTTTGGTGCAAAGATTGTGCAATTCTGACTTT
>JABMPI010000345.1 GCA_013203755.1 Bacteroidota bacterium | reverse complement strand
ATAAAGAAGAAGGGAAAAAGAAACAATTTTTATCAATCATTTTGATATGTTTTTGGTATTACATCCTTTGTTTCTGTTTTGCCACAGTAAGCAACAAAACAATCTATCTTTTTCATTCGTTATAATTTTACAATTACGGGGGTACTTATTTTGCTCTCATTGTGCAGCCTGTCTAATACCGACACTCTTACTTCGTATCTTTTTTTCTTTTTATTTAGTTTCGAAAATCGAATCTCTTTTTCGTTGGTTATTTTTATGATATAATCACTTTTGTTCGGACTGAATTTTTCCCCTTGTTTGTTGAAATAAATAACAAATTGTTTGGCTTTATCCATCTCAATTTTGGTTTCAACAATTTTCCATTTTACTTTTTTGCCCGACTTTTTTATTCTTGTAATAGGTTTTGGGGGTGAATTGTCTATCCAATTCATTGGAGGAATAATGGCAGGATTTTTATACAAATCAAGTTTTAAACTGTCCTGGAACCCCATTAAATCGCGTTTGAAATGTTTGCTGCTATAAAATGCAGAACCCTGAATTCCAGGAATAGTACGCAATAATTTTATTTGTTTTGGAAGTTCACCCGGCATTGTCCACTCTTTGGTTGTTGAAGCCGGATCGCATTTGTAAACGCCGTGGCCAATGTACATGGCACGATTATAAGCATGTTCTTTCCACCAATTCGACAGCAATTCAAAATCTACCAACGGATGACCAATTTGCCAATAAAGCTGTGGCAACAAATAGTCGATCCAACCTTTTTCTTGCCATTTAATTACATCGGCATAAAGGTGATCGAAATTTGTGGCTCCTGCTTTTGTATTAGAACCTGTTGGATCGTCTGCAATATTTCGCCAAACTCCAAACGGGCTAATTCCAAATTTCACCCAAGGTTTTGTGGCTTTAATTGTGTCGTTCAAATTTTTAATAATAAGGTCAACATTGTCGCGTCGCCAATCTGCTTTGTTTTCTATTTGAAATCCCCTGTTGTATTCTGCAAACGATGTAGTATCAGGGAATTCTTCTTTTAATGGGTACGGATAAAAATAGTCGTCGAAATGAATGGCGTCCACATCGTAACGGGAAACAATGTCTTTTACCACTTTTATTACAAATTCTCTGGTTTCGGGTACTCCCGGGTCAAAATATAGTTTCGCTCCATATTCTAAAATCCATTCAGGGTGGTTAAATGCAATGTGGTTTCCTGCCAAGGGCTCGGTCGTTTTTTGTGCAACTCTGTACGGATTTAACCAGGCATGAAACTCCATTCCACGACTGTGGCATTCTTTAATCCAAAACTCCAATGGATCGTAAAATGGGTTGGGTGCTTGTCCGGGAGTTCCGGTTAAATACCTCGACCACGGCTCTAAATCAGATTTGTAAAATGCATCGGCTGCCGGACGAATTTGTAATATTATTGCATTCATCCCCAGCTTCTTGTGCATATTTAAAATAGAAATAATTTCGTTTTGCTGCTCTTTTGTTGAAAGCCCTGGTTTTGAAGGCCAGTCTATGTTTGCAACGGTGGCTACCCAAACTGCCCGGAATTCGTGTTTAGGAGATTCCGACTGAGCGTGGGTTGTAAAAAATGTAGATAGAAATATAACGAGAATAAGAAGGTGCTTCATAAATAATTTTCTTGTAAAATTAAGAGTAACAAAAATAGAATAATGGATTCAGTAAAAAAGCATAAAACTCTTTTATAATTCAGGAAAGTAGTCCTACTTAATTTTCTACTTTTGTGTTATGATTTTAATTGCAGACAGCGGTTCTACTAAAACAAGTTGGTTTTATTCAGATGGGGAAAACCATCCTGAAAAAATTTCGACACTCGGAATTAATCCTTTTTTTAGGACAACGAAAGACATTGTTGCTGAACTTCAAAAAGATTTGATTCCAAAAGTTAATTCTGGAATTTCGGAGATATATTTTTATGGAGCCGGAGTTATTAATGAGGAGAAAGGAGCTGTAATTAAATTTGCATTACACAAACTGTATCCATCGGCAAAAATTGAAGTTTATAGTGATTTACTTGCTGCAGCCCGTGCAACTTTGGGTAAAGAAAGGGGAATTGCATGTATTCTTGGAACAGGATCAAATTCGTGTTTGTACAATGGGAAAGACATTGCTGAACAGGTTTCGCCACTTGGTTTTATTTTAGGAGATGAAGGGAGTGGCGCAGTTTTAGGCCGGAAATTAGTAGGAGACTATTTAAAAGGAATTATGCCTGAAAATATCTCTCAAAAGTTTCAAAAACAATATCCCTTTAGTTATTCTGAAATTTTAGAAAACGTATATAAAAAGGAAAAACCAAATAAATTTTTGGCAAGGTTTGTTCCCTTTCTAAATGAAAACAAAAATGATGGGTATTGTAATGAATTGGTAGAAAATTCTTTTAACGAGTTTATTCAAAGAAACGTAAAACAGTATTCGGATTTTAATAAATTGGAAATTAGTTTTGTTGGTTCTGTTGCTTACTTTTTTCAGGAGCAATTAAAATCTGTATTAAGTAATAATAAACTAAAGTTGGGTGTAATAGTTAAAGAGCCTTTGGAAGGGTTAACTCAATATCATTTAAATAAATAGGATGAGTATAACAGAATCGAGTTCGAATTACGATAACCTGGAACAAATGAGCGTTCGTGAATTACTGGAAGGCATTCATAACGAAGATAAAAAAGTGTTGCCAGCCATAGAAAAAGTAATTCCTCAAATAGAGAAACTGGTTTCAGAAATTGTTCCCAGAGTTAAAAAGGGAGGACGGTTATTTTATGTTGGAGCAGGTACGAGTGGGCGTTTAGGAATTTTAGATGCTTCAGAAATTCCTCCTACTTTTGGTGTTGAGCAAGGTTTGGTAATTGGATTAATTGCTGGTGGCGACCAAGCCATTCGGAAAGCGGTGGAATCGGCCGAAGACAAAGAGGATTTGGCTTGGGAAGATTTGCAGAAATTTAATATAAATAAATTAGATACTGTGGTTGGTATTGCCGCGTCGGGGAGGACTCCGTATGTAATTGGTGCGGTAAAAAATGCAAACGCGAACGGAATACTTACTGCTTGTATTGTAAGTAATTTCAAATCGCTGCTTGCCCAAAATGTTGATATTCCGATAGAACCAGTTGTGGGGCCCGAATTTGTTACAGGCAGTACAAGAATGAAATCGGGAACAGCTCAGAAATTGGTGCTGAATATGATTACTACAACTTTAATGATTCAATTGGGAAAAGTAAAGGGTAACAAAATGGTAAACATGCAATTAACCAACGAAAAATTGGTGATGCGTGGAACTCAAATGATAATGGACGAATTGGGCTTCCCCGAAACAAAAGCCAAAAGATTATTGCTTTTGCATGGTTCGGTAAAAAAAGTTCTGGATGCAACAAAAAATGTATAATTTAAGTCGTCTTTGCAAGAAAACGCCAAATACTGCGTTACTCTCGTTTTTGAAACAGTCATTTACAAGAAGTAAACTCCTTGGTTTCAAAAACTTCGAAAGCCTTGTCT
>JABMPI010000344.1 GCA_013203755.1 Bacteroidota bacterium | reverse complement strand
GGGTTGCAGGTTACAGGTTTCGGGATGCAAGTTAGGAAAAGAAAATGGGAAAAGAGTTTCGGATTCAACCCTTCGACTCCGCTCAGGGTGACAGTTTGAAGTTAATGGGATTTGGTGGGAATTGCAACTGATACGTACTTCACCACCCCGCCCCATGTTTATTTTTATTGAATAAACCGATGTATCGCTGCATTCGCATTGTCTTGATACGAGGAATTATTCAAATTGGAGAAAATGGTACTTTGATCTATTACCGGCCCTGTAAGTAACTTAGCTTTACTGGCATAGAAAACTCCGCTTTTGAAAGAATCGTCAGTGATTCCATCTACAAATCGTTTTGCACCTTTTTCCAATTTATGCACCAAGCCCTTGAGTGGAGCAACAATAGGCATCATAATGTATTTAAACATTAATTTTTTACCCAATGGAAGATCGTTCATTACAGCAGTTCCACTTGTGAAACCCGGGCTCACTGTAATCAATCGAAGGTCTGGGTTTTTGCGAGCTTCAGACGACATCCATAAGGCAGCCAGATATTTAATATAACCATAGGCTTCCATCGGATCTGTAGCTTCTCCAAAGAAAGCTCCATCAATTACTGTCACAAATTCATCTACCGAAGAAGTTTTTAAATCGGGTTGGTTCATTCCCATATCTTCAACTCCCCTTGCACCCTCAGAACCTGCGTATAAGGCAACTTTAGTAAGTTTTTTTTCTTTAATAAGCTCATCTAATAGTACAACATGTCCGAGTACATTGGCTGCAAACAACGATGTAACACCGTTGGAAGTTACATCCATAGGACTTTTCCCTCCCATTCCTCCTGCATTCATAATCAGCGCATCTATAGGTTGGCTGAGTTTTGCAACTGCTGATCGCACCGAAGCGGGATCAGAAACATCCATTATTACAATTTCGAAAATTGTTCTCCCGGTAGATTTCTCCAGAGATTGTTTTGCTTCCTCTGCCTTGCTTAGATTTCGGCATGCCAGATAAATCTTTTCTGTTCCATCTATCAATGCAAGTTGCCGGGCCGACTCTTTTCCTAATCCTCCGTTTGCTCCTGTAATTAAAATACTTTTATTCATAGCATTATAATATTAAATTTTCAGGGTATAAAATTCATAAAAATGAGTCAGTTGATTTTCTCGTTTTAGCCCAATGACTTCTCATTTTAGCTCAAACGGTATTCTGAAGGTGATTTTCCGTAAGTTGTAGTGAAATTCCTGTTAAAAGTAGCCAATGAGTCAAACCCAACGTCGTATGCAATATCCGAAATACGTGAGCCGTCGGTTTTTAATAAGGCTGCTGCCTTTTCTATTTTCTTCTGAGAAATGTATTTTTTAGGACTCGCTTTATAAACCTCACTAAACTTTCTTTTAAAAGACGATGTACTTAAATGGCAAAGTCTTGCCAATTCATCTAATGAAAGATTAGAGTAAATATTATGTTGTATGGTTGATTTGAATTCAATGTCGATAGGTTTAAAAAGAGCGGATAAAAAGTCTGACTGAGAAGGTGCATTTTGAGATTTTGTCATTAACAATACAAATTCTTTTAATTTTGTTTCAATCATCCTTTCGTCCGCCAACTCAGGGTTGTCGAGCAATATATTAATGCTCTCTTTGAAATTCTCTAACAGGCGATCGACTTCTATTTGTTTGATGTTGTAATTAATGGAGTAATTAGATTGTGAAAGGTCAAATTCAAATAATTCTTCTACCTGTGAAGGGTGCAGAATAACTGCAATTACTTCAATCCCCTCACTACTTTGTTTTTGCTTACTGTCTGTTTCAAAAAAGTAATTTAAGCACTTGGCAAGTATTGCATTTTTTTTGTCCAGGTTCATATAACTGGTTTGCGAACGAACAGAAACTTCCCCTTCATTGACAAATACAAAGCAAGCTTCATTTTCGAAATATTCTTTTGGCATTCTATTGAAATAGGGCATAGATTGCTTGCCAAAAACGATACGATCTTTATATTTTAAAAACTTTTGCTGGTATTCCATTTATACTTTAACTTATATATAGACACTGGAATATAAAAATTGTTTGGGAATAATTACGTTAATATTCTTTGTTTATACCAATTTTAATTCCAAATGGGTGTTAAATAATTTTAGAGATCTTGTGTTTAGGCAAAGCAGAAAATTGAAGCATAGTAGTTGTTCTGTTGAAATTTTCAAATGCTGCATAAACGCAAAAGAATTAAATTATAGCGCTCATTTGGTGTTAATATTGGTATTAACTCCGGACTAATAAATTTAAGCTTCAATATAGTCATTAATTTTTCTTTCGACCCGGCTGGCGAACGAATTGGGGGTATTGCAACGAAGAGCTGTGGGTTGCTTTGTTGTGGACGTTCATATTAGTAGTAAGTAAAAAGTAGTAAGACATCGCAAGACAAAGTTACAGGATACGGGTACAAGTTAGGAAAAGAAGTTGCAGGTTAGGGGAAGAAAGTAGGCAGAAGCGAGAAGGTCTCAGTTGGCAGGGAAGAAAGATTCTGCGGTTCTTTGCGTCTTCTCAGTGGTCTCTCCCGACGCATCGGGACAAGTTGTGGTTAAAAAAGTTGAAAGACGGAAGACCGCTGCCTTCAGCCAGTGGATATGTGGCAGAATTTCAGGGGAGACAATAAAAAACCCCGCAGCAAGCCACGAGGAATTATTTGATTAAAAGTTGAAATTATTTTCTGAGTTCCTCCATATCTGCCACCAGTTCATCTAGTTTGTTAAAAATTCTGCCATACATTAACTTCACATCAAAATTATAAATGTTGTCTCCAAATATTATTAGTAATACTGTGGTGGCTATAATGGCAAGGATTCCATATATCGGTAATCCAAAAACCAGTATTGTGTTGGGATAATTGGTGATAATATTTTCTACTAAATTTTCGCCAGGGATTGTTCCACCGAAGTCACCCAACCAAAACCCAAGGAGGATTGACAAGAAAAAAGCCGGGTACATGAATTTGGCAAACTTTCTGTTCATTGTAACTTGTTCTTTCATCCAGCCGTCGAATGATTTTAAGTAATGAAAGCTATCTACGTTTTTATTAATTTTTTCTAAACTTTTCCAAAGCTTATAATTAACTATAGCTAATAAATTTAGTATAAAAAACATACAAATTCCCAGGTATGGTATTCCGGTCCAATAGGTAAATCCAAGAGCAAAGAATGTGCTTATAACTATTGCAATTATGTTTTTTCTAAACATATTATTAAACTTATCGATAATGTGTTTCGACTTTTGAGCGTATAGGTTATTCAGTTTAGGAGCAACTAATGCATCACTATTCAAAAAACCTTTTTTCCATATTGATTCTATTGATTTTTCCATTTTATTTTAGTTTAATAGTTTTAATAATCGTTCTTTAATTCTTTTAATTCGTACACCAATATTGTTGGCATTAGTCCCGGTTATATCTGCAATTTCCTGATAAGATTTCTCTTCGAGATAAAGCATAATTATACCTCTATCAATTTCAGACAATCGTTTTATAGCATTGTAAAGCTCATTTAAAGCATCGTCAGGAAACACATGGCTGTCTTCGATTGCTTTATCTGGTAAAGCATCGGAAGCAAAATATTGCACTCCGTTTTTATTCTTTTTAAGTAATGTTAAACACACATTCAGCGATAATCGATAGATCCATGTCGACCATTCCGATTGTTGGTTAAAGTTGTCTTTACTTCTCCAAATCTGTAAACAGACTTCTTGATAGTAATCCTCAAAATCTTCCTGACTATTACTGTATGCTCTGCACATCTTTATAATTATAGCAGAGTAGGGTAAAATTGAGGCAGTATAAAAGTCGTTACTCATTGTTGTTTTCTTGGTTAGTGGCAGAAACTACAAAACATTACATTATAGAAAATATTTTTAAATTAATTTCAAGAAGTATCAGTATTAGCTGCCATTTGCATTGTAATAAGTATGCTAAAATAGACTTTTAGTTAATACAGTTTCGGGTTTAAAGTTGGGGAAGAAAGTTGGCAGTCGCAGTAATTGGAAATAAAGGCTCTGCGGTTCTCTGTGTGTTCTCTGTGTTCTCTCCCGACGCATCGGGACAAGTTGTGGTTAAAAAAGTTGGAAGACAAAAGACCTCTGCCTTCAGCCGGTGGATATGTGGCAGAATTTCGGTGGAGACAATAAAAAACCCCCACGGCAAGCCACGGAGGATTATCTTATTAAAAGATATTTTTTAGCCAAAAAGGTTATACAATAATCCAAAGACTATGGCTCCAATCAGTGAAAAGGAGACGTACAAAATGAATATTTTTCTGCGCACAATCCCCCAAACTGCAACCATTGCCGGAAGGGTTGTGGCAGGGCCTGCAATTAAAAAGGCCAGCGCAGCCCCCTTGTTCATCCCCAGGGCTAAGAGTCCGCTTAACAAAGGCAGGGCAGTAATATTGCTGGTATAAACCGGAACGCCCACGATTGCAGCAATTATTACCGCGAACGAACCATTACCTCCTAAGAGTGTGGATATAAAATCCTGGGGGACATAAAAATGAAGCAAGGCATTGATAAAAAAAGCCAGCATCATAAACTTTGCGACCATAAAAGTTGCTTTTCCTATTTCGTTAACTAATTTTTTTTGAAACGAAAGCTGTGGCGTTTCTGTTGTTTTGCTGCATGCACAATCTTTTTCGGGTATTTCGGATTTTGATTCCGGATGGAAACGGAGTTCCTCAACAGCTATACAGCAATTTATATTTGAAGCTTGATTTGAGGAATGTACAGGTACAAATTGAACCACAGTTTTTGTGGGTTTTTTGGTCAACCCAAAAAACCGTTTCAACAGATGTAAGCTTTCGGAAGCGATTAGTTTCCATGGCCTTTTACGGATTGAAGGCTGACTTTCCCTGAGGATCTCTTTTCCAAGCAGCCCGTATTGAAAAGAAAAATGGGTGATATAACCCGAAAGAAGACTTATTATAAATGTGGCTGCCAGTCGCCAAACCGATAATTTCCATCCGATGGTGGCTGTGCTTAAGAAAAATATTTCGGGATCCATGGAGGGGGATGCAATCCAAAAAGACATTACCGGGGCCAAAGGTACCCCTCCAATTAATAAGGAGGCAATAACTGGAATTACTCCACACGAACAAAAGGGGCTAAATGCCCCTAATGCAGTTGCCAAAAGAATCGACACCATGGGATTTTTGCTAAATGCTTTATGAATAAACTTTGCCGCTCCGGTTAATTGCACTGCCACGGCCAGTGGGATGCTAATTAATAAATACGGCCAAATATGAACCAACGAATCCAAAATAAAGTCTGCAATTTTTAGTACCTGTTCCATTTTTTTACTGTTTAGAATTAAACATTTTGTTTTGATTTTCCACATAGACGAAAAACCGGTAAAATGGACGCAGAATTTTTACAAAGAAATTATTTGGCAGCGTATCCGGGTGGTGTTCAGTTGTGGCAGCAACAACAATTTACGGGATAAATGCCGATTGCCGTACCGTATTTATCAAATTCATAATGACAGCAATTCATAAGCAAATCTTTAAGCATTTTTCTGGCTCTTTGCACACGTGACTTGGCTCCGGAATAGGAAATTCCAATTTTTTCGGCATAGTCTTTCTGACTTAAGCCTCCCAATTCGGTTAAACAAAGTGCTTCGCAATATTCAGGAGGTAAATCACTCATTTTCTTTATCATGTCTTCCAATGTTTCCGACATAAAATTTTCAGTGTTATCATCGTATTCGCTTTCAAAAACAAGAGATTTATTTTTCTGTTCTTTCTGTTGATTTCTGAAATGGTCGATTATCAGGTTTCGGCATATCTGATAAATCCACGACTGCAGTTTTGAATGCTCACTGAGCTTATCGATGTTGGCATGAATTTTTATAAATAATTCCTGTAACAGATCGGCAGCAACCGCTTCGTCATGCACTTTTGACAGGATAAAAGCACGCAATTTATTTTCAAATTGGTTCCAAATTTCCTCCATAATTGTTTTTTATGCTGCAGCTATGGTCGCTACACTTTGTTTTGTGGACATCGGCGAGCGTTTAAAGTTAGGAAGAAAGCCGCAGTTTTCAGTGAAGAGTTTAAAGTTTCGGGTTTAAGGTTGGCAGTCACAGTTTGCAGGTGGTCTTGCTACCTGATACTTGTGTCTTGTCTTAGCTCATCAAAAAAAAGTCGCAAACCAATTGGTGTCTGCGACTTTTTGCAAGTATTATTAGATAGCTTTTTACTTAGTGCCTGCAAGAAAACTAATCTTTTTCTTGTCTTGATAAGAAAACATCAAAGACAAGGCTTTCGTAGTTTTGAACCCAAGGAGTCCCGATGGAATCGGGATGACTGTTTTCAAAACGAGAGTAACGCAGTATTTGATGTTTTCCTGCAAAGACTACTTATGAATAACTGGCCATCATAGTTGCAATGCCTCCTCCGTTAGTAACATTGGTGTATCCTTTTTGTGCCAGTACCCGCTGTGCATAGGCCGATCTGGCGCCCGATGCGCAATACACAATAATCTCGCGTTCGGTGTTGTTTCCCAGTTCTCCTTTCCCCGACATTAGATCGTCGAGCGGAATGTTTACCGCATTGGGGAAAGCACCGCCCCTAAATTCGCCGGATGTGCGAACGTCGATTACCAGACGCTCCAGTTCATGGCTGCTAACATTATTGTTGGTTTCGGTTTCTTCCATTGTCTTTTCATCCAATGATTTTTTTTCTACCGGCAACAAATCCACATTAAAATTCTTAAATCCGAGGGTAATGGCGTGGCGTTGTAAAGAAGTATGTCCGCCAGAGATATTGAATACCTCTTTGCATCCGGCTCCTTTAAGTATGCGCAGTGCCTGATGTCCTTTTTTGCCGGTTTCGTCGTAAACCATAATCGGGATATCTTTTGGAATCGCCTCCATCTTTTCTGATAACATTTCAAGCGGCAAATGATAGGCTCCGCTTACTTTGCTTTTCTGATAGGCAAATACATCACGTACATCAAGCACAATAAGCTGTTGCGAGTTTTCCAGATAGGCGTCGAGTTCGGAAACCAAAATACTTGGACTGTAGCCGGAGATTTTATTTTCTGCCGCGAAGGCCGCCATATTCATGGCATCGTTTGCTGTTCCGATTGGTGGTGAATAGGCAAAATCGATATCGGCAATTTCGCTTACTTTTAATCTGGCAGCTGTGGCTGTTGCAATTACATCCAGGCGTTTATCGGCTCCTTTATAACCGGCAGTTTGTCCGCCAAGCACCTCTCCTGTTTCTTTATCGAAAACCAACATTACACTAACGGTTTCGGCACCGGGATAATATGCAGTATGGTGCTCTTTATGTACCACAACGGCATCGGCATTTAATCCGGCTGCAAGGGCTTGTTTTAGCGAAAGCCCTGTTGTTCCGGCAACGGCATCAAACACACGAACTACTGAAGTTCCGATTGATCCTTTATAAGTATGGTCTCCTCCCAGTGCATTTTCGGCAGCTATTCGTCCTTGTCGGTTTGCAGGCCCTGCCAATGGTATACGCACTTTTTTGCCATGTACACGGTGTTCGATTTCCACCATATCGCCGGCAGCATAAATATCAGCGTCGGAAGTCTGTAAATGATTGTTTACCAATAAACCTCCTGCTTCGCCAATCTCTAATCCGGTATCTTTTGCCAGTTGTAATGTTGGGCGAACGCCAACGGATAACAATACCATGTCGGCATTAATCACCTTTCCGTTATCCAATTCAACTGAGTTGCTATTTATTTTTGTTACTGCAGTTTCGGTATGCACACCTACATTGTAGGCTTGTAATTCTTGAGTAATAAATCCAGCTGTTTCGGCTTCCATAATTGACATTACATGTTGCATTTTCTCAACCACATGTACTTTTAGTCCTCGTTTTACCAGCGCCTCAACCATTTCCAAACCAATAAATCCTCCACCAACTACCACCGCAGTTTTAGGTTCATTATTTTTTAAATGATTGTCGATGTTGTCCATGTCCTTTAATGTCCACAAACTAAAAACATGGTCGGCATCCGCTCCGGGCATGTCGGGTAAAATAGGGCGACCTCCCTGTGCCAATATAAGCTTGGTGTATTCAAAAACGTTTTTTGAGCCAACGCGTTCGTTTACGGTTTGTACTGTGTGCGCATCTTTATCTATAGCGATTACCCGGGTATGGGTATAAACATCTACGTTGTACTGCTCTTTAAAACTCTCGGGGCTTTGCAGAATTAATTTCGAACGACTGTCGATGTCTCCGGCTATATAATAAGGTAAACCACAGTTGGCAAACGAAATGTCGGGACCAGCTTCGAGCATGGTTATTTGTGCTTCAGGCGATAACCTGCGTGCTTTTGCAGCTGCTGTTGCTCCGGCTGCTACTCCTCCAATTATTACTATTTTTTCCATCTTATAAATTGAATTATTATTTTAAACTTTTTGATCGTACTTTTCGGGGACAAAAATAGATGCAATCTTTACTAAAAAGGCAATTTTACACTTGTGCTTGATCCGTTTCAAAATTGAACTTGAACAACTTTTTTCTTAATCAATATTCTATCTTTGTTTGGAACACATAGTTTAAAAGGACAATGAAAACCATATCACAAGACCATATCGATTTTATTTGCGACATTCAAGCGGCCTGTTTTCAAGCGCTTTCGCCCGAAGAAACCCAATTGGTTCAAGGCAGTAAAACACAGGTGCAATTCAGAAAAGGTGACAATTTATGTAAACAAGGAGCCTTTGCATCGTATGTGCTGTTTGTGGTAAAAGGACTGGCTATTCAGTATGTTGAGGATGAGGGTAGCAAAAGCTTTAACCTGCGTATTATACGACCGGGTGAGTTTGTGGGATTATCTTCTGTTTTTTCCGACAATACATTTAATTATTCATCCATTGCAATCGACGATTGTCAGGTTATGCTTGTTGAAAAAACAGCGATTACAAAGTTAATAGCTCAGAATGGTATTTTTGGGCTTAGTTTAATACGGCGGTACATGGAACAGAATGTCAACCTTTTTGATGCCTTGCGTACTGTTCTGTACAAACAAATGATGGGGCGTGTGGCCAAAACCCTGCTTTATATCGACGAGATTAAAACAGAGTACAAAGAAGTATTTACCTTGCTTAGCCGAAAACATCTGGCTGATTTTGCAGGTATTACAACCGAAAGTGCGGTTAAAATGCTAAAAACACTGGACAAAGAAGCTGTGATTAAACTAAACGGCAAAGACATTGAACTGCTTAATAAACCTTATTTGCTGAGTTTGAGTAAACGAGGGTAAAAAAGAAAGTCGCAGTTGCAGTAAACAGTTGCAGTTGGAGGTTACACAAAGTGATTGAGAAATTGAGAGAATGAGTAAAACCGCGTTTTTTCACTTTGCCTAAAGTTGACTTTGTAATCTGAAATTGCAAGAGTTAATTTTTTACTTGAACCTCGTAGCTTAAAGCTCAAAGCTCTTTAACAACCTGAAACTTGTAACCTACAACAATTTAAATCCATTCATTCAAAAAAACTCTTACTTTTGCCCCAAATTGAAACGAATGAAAAAGACGTTGGTCATATTGTTTTTCTTGTTGAATTCTCAGCTTATTTTTGCTCAAAATGAAATTGGACCGGAAGGCGGAAAACTGCTTTGGGTAATTTTAACGGTGGTTTTGGTTTTAATTTCATTTTTCGTTTTCAGGAAAAAAAAGGTTAAAAATAAAAAAGCCAAAAGACCTTTATTTCAGCGAAATAGAGTTAGCATTGAAATAGAGAAAGATAGTTTGTATTACCCAAACAGTTTAAAACTTACAATAAAAAACAATGGGAATTGGGATATTGATTTAGACAAACCATTGTTGATTTTAGATAATTTCTGGCTGAAACGAAAGTTCAAATTAAAGGGAATAGGAAATCGCACATTTTATCCTTTGTATCTGGAAAAAGGAAAATCGCACACCTTACAAATTGATTTAACCCGTTTTTATTTGCACGATAAAAAGTTGAAAAAATTTCCAAAAGCAAAGGTTTCTATTTTTGATGTGAAAGGGAAAAGACTGGGAAGCAAATCGGTGTATTTACGTAAAACATTATTCAAATTTTAATGAGGAATTGGAAATTTAATCACATCGATTTTTCGACGTACCCAATTTATAAAGGTGATGATTTAGGCGTGGTTTGGTCGCCCGAAATGACAAAAATTAAAATTTGGGCGCCAACCGCAAAAATTGTTGAATTGCGTTTGTATAAAGATGGACTGTCGGGAGAGGCGTATCATAAAACAAATTTGCAGCAGTTGGAAAATGGAATTTGGTCAACCGTTTTACAAGGCGATTACGAAGGGAAATTCTATTCATTTAAAATAAACGATGGCGAATGGCTGGAGGAAACAGCTGGAATTAATGCGCGCTGTGTAGGTGTAAATGGGAAACGGGGGGTGGTTTATAATCCAAAAAATACAAACCCTGACGATTGGGAAAAGGACAGTGGCCCGAGATTGGCAGATTTTACCGAAACGATAATTTATGAAACACATGTCCGCGATTTTTCAATTGCTAAAAACTCGGGAATTGAAAACTCAGGTAAATATTTAGGATTTACTGAAAAGGATACTAAAAATAGTAATGAGATTTCAACGGGTCTGGCTCACTTAAAAGAGTTGGGTATTACGCATGTTCATTTGTTGCCGGTTTACGATTTTGTTACGGTAGACGAAGAGAAACCGCTGGAGAAATACAATTGGGGTTACGACCCGCAGAATTATAATGCGCTGGAAGGTTCGTATTCGAATAATCCCTACGATGGCGCTGTTCGAATTAAGGAGTTTAAAAAAATGGTTCAGGCGCTTCATTCAGAAGGAATTGGTGTAATTCTGGACATGGTTTACAATCATACTTATTTTACCAAAGAGTCGGTTTTTAACCAAACTGTACCCGGCTATTTTTATCGCCAGAAAGAGGATGGAAGTTTTTCAAATGCATCGGGTTGTGGCAACGAAATTGCTTCGGAACGTTCGATGGTGCGAAAATATATTGTTGATTCATTAAAATATTGGGCAAACGAATTTCATGTAGATGGTTTCCGTTTTGATTTGATGGGAATTTTCGACCTTGAAACCATGAATGTTATTCGAGCAGAGTTGGATAAAACGAATCCTGGTTTGTTTTTATATGGCGAAGGCTGGGCTGCCGACCAAAGTCCTATGCCTAAACATTTGCGGGCGGTAAAAAGTAACATTTCGAAAATGCCCGGAATAGCTGGTTTTAACGATGATTTCCGTGATGCTCTGAGAGGAAATCACGGCCTTAAAAAAAGCAAGGGCTTTATAAGTGGGCTGGAGTTGGGTGAGGAATCGGTTAAATTCGGAATAGTTGGGGCAACGTATCATCCTCAAATTATATACGATTATGTGGAAACCTCAAACCACGCCTGGGCAAATGAGCCAAATCAGTGTATAAATTATGTTTCTTGCCACGACAATTATACGCTTTGGGACAAGCTGAAAATGAGCCGCCCAAAAGCTTCCGACGAAGAATTACGAAAGATGGTAAAATTGGCTGGTGCGTTTGTTCTTACCTCGCAGGGTGTCCCTTTTTTACATGCCGGAGTGGAGTTTTGCCGCTCAAAAGGGGGAAACGGGAATTCATATAAATCGCCCGATTCGGTGAATCAAATCGACTGGGATAAAAAATCGGAATACGCGGATGTATTTGAGTATTATCAAAAACTCATTCAATTAAGAAAGAATCACCCGGCTTTTCGGATGACAAAATCTGAGCTGATTCGCGAAAATCTGAATTTCTGTACGGAGTATAATATGGGTGTAATTTCATATTGCATAGATGGAGAAAAGGTTGGTGATGACTGGAAAAAAATTATTATAATCTTTAATGCAAATGTCGGGCAAGATTCCATTTCAATACCTAAAGGGAATTATCAGATTGTTGCCAATGGAAGTAAAATCAACGAAAGTGGCTTAAGCGAAAATGTTGCGGGCAAAGTTGATGTTGAGGGCATTTCAATGACGATTTTGGTTTCTATGAATTAGAGCTGAGAAATCAATAAATCTTCCGAAATACCCTTTTAAAGTGATATCCGTAAATGGAGTATGTAATTGCCAGTGGGAAAATTCTTGGGCGTTTAAAAAGGCTCCAGAAAAACAGTCGCCAGTAATATTTGCGGTTGTTATCGAATATTCCGATTATAAAAATCGATTTAATTAATGCCATAGATTTATTAAAGGTTAATTTAGTTTTGTTTTTTACCTGCGGCTCAAAATCTTTTAGAAAATGCCGTACCCGTTCGTAAAATGGTTTCCCACTATAAATTCCGCGAATAACTTCCTGATAGCCTGACTTCAGCTCTGCCATATTCATCTTCGGAATAATATTGGTTGATGAATCTGTATTGTCGCCCGACATTTTGCTTAAAATTCGTCCTTCACTTTTTAAACGTTGGTAAAGCTTCGATTTTGTTGGTGCATTTAGTAGACCAATCATTGCCGAAATAATTCCACTTTCTTGAATAAATTCAATTTGTTGTTTGAAAATATTTGGAGAATCATTGTCGAATCCAACAATAAAACCACCCTGAACTTCAATACCTGCCCGTTGAACTTTTTTTACACTATCGATAAGATTTCGGTTTTTGTTTTGCACTTTATTACACTCTTCCAAACTGGTTTTCTGGGGTGTCTCGATGCCTATAAAAACAGTAGCAAAACCGGCTTGAGTCATTAGTTTCATTAGCCCGGAATCGTCCGCAAGGTTAATAGAAGCCTCTGTTGAAAAGGTAAACGGATTATCATGTGCTTGCATCCAATTAATAAGTGCAGGTAAAAGTTCGGTTTTTAGAATGTGCTTGTTGCCAATAAAATTGTCATCTACAAAAAATAGATTACCGTATCCGCCCAAATTATAAATATTCTGAAGTTCGTTTAAAACTTGCTGCGTCGATTTTATTCGCGACTTGTGTCCTAAAAGAGCAGTAATATCACAAAATTCGCAATTGTAGGGGCAACCACGCGAATATTGAATACTTTTTGATGAATAATTTGCAAGATTAATTAAGGAGTAATCGGGTGTAGGAGACGCTTTGATATCTGCGAATTGTGTGGTTTGATAAATTCTTTTTGTGATTTTGTTGTCTAAATCCTTAAGAAATAATGGAAGTGTAATCTCTGCTTCATTTAAAACCAAGTGGTCAACCGTTTCGAATTTCTCAAAATCTTCGGTAAAAAGAGGACCGCCGGCAACCACTTTTTTCCCCAGCGATTTACATCTCTCAATAACTTCAACGGCCGAGTTATATTGCGCTCCCATCGCACTTATAAATATATAATCGGCCCAAAGAATGTCTCTTTCTTTTAGCCCTTTGGTATTTAAATCTATTAATTTCCTTTCCCAATGTATTGGTAGTAATGCAGAAACTGTTAATAATCCGAGTGGAGGAAACGATGCTTTTTTTGATACAAATTTTAAAGCATGCTTAAAACTCCAAAATGTGTCGGGATACTCTGGATAAACCAATAATATTTTCATATGATTATAATTTTTTGTTTTTTATGGTATCATATGAAACTCGCTTATAATCACCCTCCTGTGTGTAAGAAATTTTACATGCTCGTTTCATAATTTCATTTTTTTTTGAATCCATTACCTCCCGATTAGCACTTTGCTGCCAATTCTTATTTAGGCATGAAACAACTGAATGTTTTGTGATAAACTTTCAGAGATATTTGTTATTGTGTAGTAGGATTCGGTAAATTTTCTTATTTCAAAAAACGGATTGGAGTGATAAACCTTTTTGGGTTCCTCATTTTCTAAATCGTTAATTAATAGAGGAAGTGATATTCTAACATCCTCTAAAACCAAATGGTCTACATTTTCAAACTCTTCGGAATATTCGGTAAAAAGAGACCCGCTGGCTACTATTTTCCTACCGAGCGAATTGCATTTTTCTATAATTTTAATTGCTGAAATCTGTTGTTTTTCTTCTGCGCTTATCAATATGTAATCAGCCCAAAGAATATCTCTTCTTTTCAATTTGTCAGTATTCAAATCAATTAGTTTTCTTTCCCATGTAATTGGTAGATGTATGGAAACAACTAATAAATCCTTTGGAGGAAATATCGATTTTTTTGAAACTAATTTTATAGCATTTGTAAAACTCCAAAATGCTTCAGCAAACTTTGGATAAACTATTAATATTTTCATATTTGACATTTTGTAAACTATTTTCTGCCAAAATAAGAGTAAGATTTTTTAATATAAAAGAATTTGGGGCAGCCTGTAAAAATTAGTGGCAGATGGAGTGAATTAGGGAGAAATACCATTTACAAGGGACGAGTGGCATTCGCCAATTAGTAGGTTTTAAGAGCTTCTTTTACTTTTAAAACGTATTGGCGCGAGACATAAATATCTTGGGGATAATCAAATAAGGTAAGCTTCAATCCTTCGTTTCCTTTTGTAATTTTTTGAATATGTTTTCTATTTACAATACAGGAACGATGGCAGCGAATTATTGTTGGGTATTTCGAAAGCAATCTTTCTGTATTTGTCAACGTATTTCTAATTAGTTTTTTATTTATGTTTTCCTCTTCCTTATAAATTACTTCTACGTAATTGTTTGCCGATTTTATAAGTAGAATCTGATCTAAAAAAATGTTGAAATACTCCGATTTATTTTCTGATTCGAACTCGATTTGAACATTTTCTTTAGGTAAAATTTCATCTTTATAATCGATTGTGCCGGTTGTTAATTCTATTACTCGCTTTTTAAGAAAATGGTACTCGTTTACTACAGCTAAAATTGCTACTGCAGTTAAGGTTAGTATTACAATAATAGTTACAATATGAAATGTAACAGGGATTTTCCCAACATACCTTGCAAAGAATACAAAAGCAACCGAGTTGAGAACAACAAAAAGCAAATCCCAAAGAATCTCTTTATTGATTGTCCATTTTTCGGGCGTAAAAGATTCCGGGAAAGTTGAAGGAATAATAATTCGCAACACTCCAAGTAGAATAAGTGTTATTCCACCAAATGCAGCAAGTACTAAAAGTTTGTTGTTAAAGTCGGGATTTTGAGGATTAAGTGGTTGAAAAAAAAGCAGGAAAAGAAAAATTCCTAAACTTATTCCAATTATCGCTCTTAGATTTAATCTGAGATCGTTGTAATATGGATGTTTAGTATTTAACGAATTTTGCATGAGACTCCCGGTTTTTCCAATTTGTGTTGTGCCGCAGAAAGATACTAAATTTTGGTTTGACTGAAAATAGGAATATTAAATTTAGGAAAAAGTACAAGAGTGATTTTATCCGTTATTAAAATACCGCCAACAATAAATCAATATCTTTTGCCTGAATATTAAACAGGCGTCCAATGTCTGGATTGGTAAGAATTCCGTGGTAAATGTAAACTCCTTTTCTAAAACCATTTGAACTTTTAATGTAGTTGTCCGTACCGCCATTTTCGCCAATTGCGAGTAAAATGGGAATTAATATATTACTCATCGATATGGATGCTGTGCGGGCAACCAATGCAGGAGTATTGGGCACGCAGTAGTGTACTACTCCATGTTTTACAAAAGTTGGTTTTTTAAAGTTAGTGCATTCCGATGTTTCGAAACAACCACCCTGACTTACATTCAAATCGATAATTACCGACCCCTCTTTCATCTGCTTTACCAGTTCTTCCGATACTTTAAATTTTGGAGTGGTGTTAAAAGACATTGCACCAATAACCACATCGGCCGAAACCAGTGCTTTTCGTAAAACTTTGGGGTAAAATACAGAAGTAAAAATTCGGCGTCCCAGTTTTTCTTCCAGCTTGCTTAATTCATAAACAGATGTGTCGAACACCTTTACAAAAATTCCAAGTCCCAATGCTGCCCGGGCTGCATATTCGGCAGCTGTACTTGTTCCAATTATAACCAATTCGGCGGGTGTTACTCCGGTAACTTCGCCAAAAAGAACGCCTTTCCCGTTACGCGATTTACTTAGATATTCGCTGGCAATGGTAATGGAAGTTACTCCGGCTATTTGACTCATTTGATGTACAAAGGGTAGAAAACCGTCTTCATTTTCAAGGTATTCGAAAGCGATGGTTGTCACCTTCTTTTTCATCATTTTATGAATGGTTTCCTTGCAGTATGCCTGAATCTGCATGCTTGAAATAATGACCTGATTTCCTCGCAACATGTCAATCTCCTCGTTGTCGAACGGAGAAATGCATAAAATTATATCGCATTGAAAAATTTCTTCTTTTTCATCGACAATTACAGCGCCGGCTTCCCGGTATTCTTTGTCAAAATAGCTGGCAGATTTGCCGGCATCTTTTTCAATTAATATTTCGTGACCATAAGAAACCAGTAAATCAACAGCTTGTGGTGTAAGTGGTACCCGGTATTCAACTTTCAAAAAATCAGAGGGAATTCCTATTTTAATTTTTTGACCTCTTTTCTTTACCTCAATCATTTCTTCTTGCGGAAGCAACATGTTTTTAGGTATCGAAATTCGTTCTTTTGATTTATCTGATGATGCCATTTTAATTGAATTAATAAACTAAAACTTGTGTAAGTTTAAGCGTAACAAGTTACATGCAAAAGAGGAAAATTCAAAATGGGTGT
Organism: Bacteroidota bacterium; assembly: GCA_013203755.1. GTDB lineage: Bacteria > Bacteroidota > Bacteroidia > Bacteroidales > Prolixibacteraceae > Draconibacterium. The sequence continues at coordinate 11,239 of JABMPI010000344.1, read as the reverse complement.
TTTTATACCACTTTTGCCGAAATAATGCGATTCTCATTTTCCTGAGCTTCAATTTTTACTTCAACAATGTTTTCGGGTAGAAGCGGTTCAATCATCTCCGGCCACTCGATAAAACAGTAGCTGCCGCTGTATAAATAATCTTCGTAACCCAAATCGTAAGCCTCTTCCAAATCTTCAATACGGTAAAAATCGAAATGAAAAATGGAAGATAAATCCGCAGTGTTGTATTCGTTAATTAATGCGAAAGTTGGACTTGTAACATTATCCGATGAACCCAAACTATAGCAAATGGCCTGAATAAATGTTGTTTTTCCAGCACCCATTTTTCCGTAAAGTGCAAATACCCGATGTTCTGGAAACTGTTTAATTAAGTTTGCTGCCACACCTTTTAAGCTATCAATTGAAGTAATTTTTTCTGAAAACATTTTCGAACATTTTTTGCAATAATACAAAAAGCCTATTTATTTTTAGGCAACAATTTAAAAATACGATAAAAATCAGGGAAATGGATGGTTTTTAGGGATGTATGTTTCAGTAAATTATATTAATTTTGGCGGAAACTTATTTACGGTTCAATAAGAAACGAGCCATGTAAATTTTTTGATACAAAGGTAAATCATCATTAGGCGAGTTACATAGAATACCATTAAAAACAATTAATAATAACGATATGAATATTCCAGCAGATTTAAAATACACAAGCGACCACGAGTGGGTAAAAGTTGAAGGCGATGTTGCCCTTGTTGGTGTTACCGATTTTGCTCAAGGCGAATTGGGCGATGTGGTTTTTGTTGAAATTGAAACCGAAGGCGAAACATTGGATAAAGGAGAAACTTTTGGTACTGTGGAAGCAGTAAAAACAGTTTCGGACTTGTTTATGCCAATTGGTGGAGAAGTAACTGAATTTAACAAAGCTTTAGCCGATGAGCCAGAATTGGTGAATAAAGACCCTTATGGAAAAGGTTGGATGATTAAAATTAAAATTGCTGATGCAGCTGAGTTGGATGAATTAATATCTGCTGAGGATTATCAGAAAATGTTGGAAGCATAAAGATTTCAAACTAAACTATATTTAGGGCATAACATTTTTGTTGTACCTTTTTTTGCGCTTAATCTTTGGCGTCTTAACTACAAAATTACAACTGTTGGAGTATCAAACAGGCGTCTTGCAATATTTGATTTTGTGTTTATCAGATATTTGATTTAGTTTGGATTATTGTTCAACAAAACCAAAATATAGTTATGAATACGATGTCGTTTTTTATTGGTCCTCAGGAGATAATTCTTTTTTTAATTATAGTTCCGGGTGTTATAATTCTGTTGCTAATCATTGCAGCCATTAAATATTTGAATAGAAATAACCGCCCCAAAAGGGTTGCCAAGGAGCTGGAAAAAGAGTTCAATAAATATCAGGATTCGTTATTTTCAGAAAAAAACATCAAAGATTATTACCCGGTGAAAGAAGGGAATAAAATCACATTGATTCGATTTGACGAAATTGTGGATTTTTCAACCAGTAATAATTATCTATTTCTCACCGATGTAAATGGGAAAGACTATTTGGTGGACTCCAATCTGATGGATTTGGAAGCAAAATTGCCCAAAGAATTTATACGGGTACACAAATCAACCATAATCAATAGCAAATTGATTAGCGAAGTGAAAAAGCTCGCAAACGGTCGTTACGATTTGGTGATGAAATGCGAAAAACCACGCGTTATTCAGTGTAGTAAAAACTACAATGAGAAGATAAAAACGATAATTGATTTTTAATATCAACTGTTACTGTAAAGTACAAAAAAAGGCCCGAAGCAGAAAACTGACTTCGGCCCTTTTTAGTATATAAAAAACTTAATTGGGTCTATCCGCATTTTGAAGAGCCACAAGCAATACATGTTAGGCAACCTTCCTGATAAATAACTTCATCGGAGCCACACTCGCCACATTTTGTGTCTTCTGCTAATGTTCCATCTGGAATATACTTTTTAAGTGCACGGGCAACTCCGGCTTTCCACGAATTAATCGTTTCATTGTCTAATTGTAAACTTGTAACCAGTTCCACAACTTTTTGAATTGGCATTCCGTGTCTTAAAGTTCCCGAAATTAATTTCGCATAGTTCCAGTAAACTGGATTGAATTTATGAGAAAGTCCTTCAATTGTTGTTTTATACCCACGTTTATTCATGTATTGAAAATCGTAGCGCGAAACCTCTTCGCCCTCGTAGCTTTTCATTATGTATCCTTTGGTAATGGAGCGCGGAAGTAAAATTCCATCTTCATCGTCCGACAGACCAGTGAATATTTCGTATGGTTTGCCATCCATTAAGCCCATAAAAGCAATCCATTTGTCTTTATTATGTTGAAAACGTACAACGTCAGCTTCCAATTTTTCCGGGCGTTTTGTTGGGAAACTACCACTCTTGGTTTTCTTTTTTGTGTTGTTTGAAAGTAGAACACCAGAACGTGAGCCGTCGCGATAAACGGTAACTCCTTTACATCCACTTTTCCAAGCCTCAATGTACAATTCACCCACTAATTCTTCTTTTACATCTGCCGGAAGATTGATGGTAACACTTATGGAATGGTCCACCCATTTCTGAATTTTACCTTGCATTCTAACTTTAGCAAGCCAATCCACATCGTTTGAAGTTGCTTTGTAATACGGCGAAACTTTTACCAGCTCCTCTAGTTCTTCATGCGAATATTCACGATTTGTTTCGTGACCGTTTACTTCCATCCATATTTTGAATTTCTGGTGGAAAACAATGTACTCTTCCCATGTGTCCCCAACTTCATCAACGAAATCAACACGAACATCTTTGTCGTTCGGATTAACTTTTCTACGTCGTTTATAAACGGGCATAAAAACCGGCTCAATTCCAGAACTGGTCTGTGTCATTAAACTGGTAGTGCCAGTTGGTGCAATGGTTAACAAAGCAATATTCCTACGACCATATTTGGTCATTTTCTCATATAAATCGGCATCTTCATTTTTAATTCGGTTGATTAGCGGATTTTTCTCTTCACGTTTGCTATCGTAAATAGTAAATGCTCCACGGTCTTTTGCCAAATAAACAGATGAACGATATGCTTCCAGTGCTATTGTTTTATGTATTTCTACCGAGAAATCAGTAGCATTGTCGCTTCCGTAACGCAAGCCAAGCGCAGCTAACATATCACCTTCAGCAGTAATTCCAACTCCGGTGCGGCGCCCTTCTTTTGCTTTTTGTTTAATGTTTACCCATAAATTTCTTTCGGTAGCTTTAATGTTTGCGTCTTCAGGATCTGCATCTATTTTATCAATAATAGCATCAATCTTCTCTAATTCTAAATCGATAATATCATCCATTATTCGTTGTGCGTAATGCACATGCTCCTTAAATAATTCAAAATTGAATTTTGCCATTGGAGTGAATGGATTTTCAACATACGAATAGAGGTTGATTGCTAAAAGTCTGCAACTGTCGTACGGACAAAGTGGAATCTCGCCACAAGGATTTGTTGAAACAGTTCGGTAGCCTAAGTCTGCATAGCAGTCTGGCACCGACTCTTTTATAATTGTATCCCAAAACAGAATTCCGGGCTCGGCAGATTGCCAGGCATTTTTAACAATTTTACCCCAAAGTTTGCTGGCATCAATTTCCTTTTTATAAACTGGCTTGTCTGAATTAATTGGGTATTGTTGTATGTAAGGTGTGCCAGATTCTATTGCTTGCATAAAATCATCTTGCAGCTTCACCGAAACATTCGCACCGGTTACTTTTCCTTGCTCTAATTTTGCATCAATAAAATCTTCAGAATCAGGATGTTTAATAGAAACCGACAACATCAATGCTCCACGTCTTCCGTCCTGCGCAACTTCGCGTGTAGAGTTGGAGTAGCGTTCCATAAACGGAACAATTCCAGTAGAAGTTAAGGCTGAATTTTTTACCGGAGAACCTTTTGGGCGAATGTGTGACAAATCGTGACCAACTCCACCCCTGCGTTTCATTAGTTGAACTTGTTCCTGGTCTATTTTCATAATTCCACCATACGAATCGCTATCGCCATCGTTTCCAACAACAAAACAATTTGACAAAGATGCCACCTGAAAATTGTTACCAATTCCAGTCATCGGGCCACCTTGGGGGACAATATATTTAAATCCTTTTAGGACATTGAAGATTTCGTCTTCAGTTAATGGGTTGGGGTAACGCTTTTCTACTCTGGCAATCTCTTTTGCCAGTCTTTTATGCATGTCATCGGGGGTAAGTTCGAAGATGTTTCCAAACGAATCTTTTAGGGCGTATTTATTTACCCAAACTCGTGCGGCTAATCATCTCCCTTAAAATACTCGAGCGAGGCATTTATTGCATCTTCCTGCGAGTAATTTTTTTTACCTGTCGGGGCTTGTACAGATACTTCGTTTTGCATCATTTTTTACAATTAATTGAGTGTGAAACTATTAAATATTTTTACTTTGAATATCGTTCTACTATTATGGCGAAAGTGATACGCAAGATAGAAATTTTGGAAGTTTTTTTTATAAAAAGAAATTAGAAGTTATCAACTTTAGTATGTTATATATCTGTTATATACGTAGTTATATATTTGATAGTTACTAAAAGTTTACCAAAAATAAAATTGTTGTGAGAAATGGAAATATTTTTTATCGAATGTTTGATTCAAAAAGACAACTTTTTTGAAGGAAAATATACTAACAAAATGCACTTTTAGAGGACTCGGTTGTTGAAAACTTTTTTTATGATAAATTTTGTAGAACCCACATTTTTACCCACATAATCTTTACTTATTCTATAAGCATTATACAAGACCTTTTTATCCGAAGTGAGCTGTTTTAGAGTATGATTTAGTTCAATAAAATTAGTGATAGAGAAGGCTCCACCATTTGAGGTTAAATCTACTGCCTCTTTGAATTTCTTGTAATTTGGCCCGAATACAATTGGCATGCCAAAAGTAGCAGCCTCTAAAATATTGTGAATGCCAACACCAAATCCTCCACCAATATATGCAAGGTTACCGTATTGATACAGAGAGGAAAGCAGCCCGATTGAATCAATTATCAACACCTGGTACAGGTCGATTTCGTTTTCGTTGATGTTACTGAACGAAATTGCCGGCTTTGTCAACAATTGATGGATTCTGTTAATATTGATAGCTGAAACCTCGTGTGGAGCAATAATAAACTTGACATCCTTGTTTTGGTTAATAAACTCTATAAGCAGCTCTTCGTCGGGTTTCCAGGTACTTCCGGCAACAATTAACTGAGAATTGCCTTTGAACTTGTTAACAATCGGAATTTCTTTTGCAGCTCTCGCAATGGTTGCAACGCGGTCGAAGCGTGTATCGCCGGAAACAGAAATGTTAGAAAGTCCGATGGATTTAAGCAATTCTGCTGAAGTTTTGTTTTGCACAAAAAAGTGTTCGAACTGAAAAAGTGCTTTCCGAAACCATTTACCCCAGGGTGTGTTTTTGAAAAAATGTTGATTTTCTCTAAAAATTGCTGAGAAAAGATAAAGTGGTATGTTTTGATTTTTTAATTCAGAAATATAAAAATACCAGAATTCGTATTTAATAAAGAATACCTTTTCGGGCTTTACCATATTTATAAACGCCTGTGCATTGGCTTTTGTATCCATTGGCAAATACGATACAATATTAGCGCCGTCGTAATTTTTTCTTATTTCGTAACCCGAAGGAGAAAAGAAAGTAAGTACAATTTTATATTCGGGAAACTGCTGTTTTATCTCCTCAATTACCGGACGGCCTTGTTCAAATTCTCCCAGCGATGCACAATGAAACCAAATGTAACGGGCTTCTTTTTCAATCTGACTATGAAGTGCTTCTTTCCAATTTTTTCTTCCAACTACAAATTGTTTTGCTTTTTCGTTGAAAGGAGAAACCAAACGAATTAGCAGAGAGTAAAAAAATATGCCGATTTTATAAAGTAGAGTCATTTAAATTTTTCGCGAGTTAATAACTGTGACGTTCTTTTAAGTATTCGTAAATGGTGATATTCATTAACAGAAGTAAAAAGAGAGACGCAAAATTTTCGATTGGAATGGAATAGATTTGAAAAGTAAAGTGGTGAATTGGGTTGTATTCAATAATTGGCAGAGCAGTTAAAATTCCACTAATTAAAATAAATGGAACGAGCATAATAAAATAGGCCAGGTAAAATTTGGTGTAGTGTTTTTTAAATCGATTACGGAATACGGTGTAGCCCAAATAAATTGCCAGGAGGAAGAAAGTAAAAAACGGATATAATTTCTGTCGCGAAAAATAGGCGATAATCCCAAATAGTAAAATTAGAAACAAGCTGACTGCTAAAAAAGCATTTGGTTGTTCGAAATTGGAAAAACGATGTTTAACAAATTCATAAATAAACACACCTAAAAATGGGACTCCTATAAAATACAACCACTCTTCAATTGGTAAATTGAATATGTTTATGCCAATTAGAAACTCCGGATTAAAACGCCAGATTGCCTGTTGTTCAAAACGCATGTCCAACATAATAAAAATTGCCCCGGTAAAAAGCATTGCCGGAACCAAGTATTTTAAATTGCTGAAAATGCCAATTTGCTTTTTTAATCCCACCAGAATTGGAATCGCAAATATTCCAATTAGTACCAACAAGTACGAAAAATTTTTAAACTCCATTTATTTGAATTTGCGGCAAAGTTACATTCAATTAGCGAAATTAAAAACCAATTATTGAGTAATTACAAATGTTGAAACACTCTCTTTTGGAATGCTAATAGGTTTTGAAATATCTACTTTTCCAAGTGGTGCCACACTATTATTTTTTGAAGTTTCGTAGCGATTTGTATTACCTGTTAGATTTATCTGAACAGTTTCAGGAGTCTTGCCTTTGTTAATAATTACAACTACAATTTCGCCATTTTCATTTTTATAAGCCGATGTTTTTAGGCTATCCTCTTGGTTCGTTTCAACATTAATGCGTTTGGCTCCCGGACGAATAAAACGTGAATAGTTACCCAGTGCCCATAACAATTTTGATACGTAGATTTCATGGCTTTTTTCGTCGATATAAACCAGACCGTCTTTAAAATTATATTTGCTTACTGCTATCCACCATTGCCACGCACTTGCATTGGCAACGGCTAAATCGGCATGAATTATATTGGCAACAAATAATGCCGTTTCCATTCCTAAATCGCGACCACCGCCCTTTAAAATTCCATTTCCACCCAAAATACAATATTCACTCATCCAAAAATCGAGAGTTGGATCGACACGTTGAAATTCGTCGTGCAATTTCCCACGAATTAAATTCATGATGCTATCGGATTTTACAGTATGGTAACTGTGTCCCGAAATTTTATGCGCCATATTTGGAACATCGCCAATGTAATTTTCTGATTCTGGCGAAAAGAATTCTTTAATTTGAAATCCGCGTTTCGAGTCGTTTCCGCGTTCAAAAAGATGGGTTAAAAAACCGGCTTCAGCAATTGATATTTTTGATGAAAGACCGGCTTTCGAAATATCATCTCCAAATATTCTGCAAAATTTTGCCATTTCAGTGTTTGTCCACGGTGTTCCTTCCTGTCCACCTTTCCAGTCCCACTGTGGCTCGTTTATGGGCGAAATATAATCGAATAAAACACCATCTTTTAAGGCTATGTTTTTTGTAACATCAACTAAAAACTGACTGTATTTTGAAAAATTTTCTTCCGGTAAATTTACCGAGTTTCCACCATCGGAATTTGCTCTGCCGTTTTTGGTTAACCAAACTGGTGGACTATTTACAAACCCCAGAAAGCTTTCTACACCACGTTTTTGTGCTGCTTTTAAAAACCAACGCTGTCCACTTTGTTTTTCCCAATTATAAGAACCATCGGCTTGAAGAAAACATTCCGATTGGCGCCAGCGATCACCAATTTTTGTCTCTGTGGTTTGGTCGGCACTGCCACCTCCAATGTTAAAACGCCAGCAGCTTAATCCAATTCCTTTGGGCGAGCCGTCTTCATTTTCATCCAAACTAAAAAGTAAGTCAGCCACCTTATTCTTTTGTTTGTCTGGCCAATTTCCCACAAACTGGCAACTCCAGGCATCCGAAGCTCCAAAATTATGAATGGTTTGGAATGTGGTTTTTGAATTGATTTTTATCTCAATTGGCTGTGCAAAACTAATTTGAACCGTAAGAAAAAAACAAACGACAAAAGTGATTAGATTTAGTCTCATTGGAATGGATTTAAAAAAGCTGTCTAAAAATTTATCAACGTCATTCTGAACTTGTTTCAGAATCTCTAAATTTTAGAATCTAATTAGAGAGAGACAAAATCCGCCAGTTGACGGATAGTTTGACGAAGACTTTCTTAGACAGCTTCTTTTATAAATTGTTCTAAAACTTCATTTTTGCCAGTTCTGCTGGTTTGTCTGTTCCAGAAATAGCTTTCATTCTAAAAGAATAACTGTACTCTTTTTCAGAAAGTTTATATTCAGGATGCGTGTGTGCGCCCCAACTGTTATCGCCACCAACTCCCATTTGTTTGAAGTCGATATTTACCGAAGTCAAATCGCGTGGTTTTACATCGTCTGTATGGCGATTTACAACCGTAATCCCTGGTCTTTGGCGGCCGTCGGTACGTTCATTAGACTCAAAATCTTCCATAATATTATGGTGCGCGCTAACTTCCAACAATGGCATTCCGCTAAATAAAAGTCCGTTTCCTGTGTTATCGGTAATTGTCATCCAACGCACATTGGTTTTATTTCCGTTTTCTTGCGGACGAAGATAAGCCCAATATTGGTCGGCAACGCTTCCGTTGTACAAGCCAACAAATGCACCGGTTTTTCTATCCCAATACGACTCTTGCGGACCACGTCCCAACCAACTCATTTGGTCGAAGCTACGTGGCATAACCAAATTCATACCCATTCTTACAAGGTCTGGAAGGTCGTCTTTTGTCTTTTTGAAAAGGTTATTAACAACCACATCTCCAGAGCCAAAAATTGTGTACGTTGAATTGTAGATTGCAATGGCTTCGTTTTCGTTATTCATTAAATTGAATTTGAAAGTAACCATCACTTTATTTTTGCCAACTTTACTAAGTTTTACCGTCGTAATTTTTCTGTTTTCGCCAGCTTTTCTCCAAACACCCTGACGTTTGTGCAAGCCATTTCCGAAGTCATTATCAATTGGTGCACGCCAGAAATTTGGAACCGGGCCAGATTTTAATAATTCATTATCGCCATTTTTGAAACTGGAAACAACTCCGGCTTTTTTATCAAATGCAATTGAAAATCCTTCACCGGAAACTGTGGCAATTGACTCATTTTCGTCAACACTTAAAGCAGCAAAAGTGGTAGTTATCGTTTTTGACATAGATTTGAAAAGTGGTAATTCAAATTGTTCAGCTGCCATTTCTGTTCCCGCTTCAATTAAACTCCAATCTCCTTTTAACCTGGCTTTTATTGTAAGGAAATACTCAACCCCGAGTTCTGGTTTAACTGCAAAATCGATAGTTGCTTTTGCAATTTCACCGGGAGCTAAACTAATGTCGTTTAGTTTTCCATTGTCAACCACCATTCCATCGCCAATAACTTCCCACACAAAATCGAATTCAGAAAGATTCATAAAGGAATATTTGTTTTTGATTGAAATAGTACCGGTTTTCAAATTAACCGCATCGAACTGAATGTTCTGATATACTTTTTTAACCTCTAATAAATGGGGTTTTACACCACGGTCGGGGTCTACCAAACCGTTGTTGCAAAAGTTTCCATCAGAAGGAACCGTATCGGGACCAAAGTCGCCACCGTAGGCCCAGTATTTTTCACCTGCTTCGTTGGTAGTTGTTAAACCCTGGTCAACCCAGTCCCAAATAAAACCACCTTGTAATACGTCGTATTTTTCAATTAAATCCCAGTAATCCTGTAAATTTCCAACGCTGTTTCCCATGGCATGTGCATATTCGCATTGAATAAGTGGCATGTTAGCTGTTTCCTTTGCAAATCGTTCCATGCCTTCCATGCGCATGTACATGGGGCAATTTATGTCGGTATTATTTTTACCATGTGCTTGTTCGTACTGCACCGGACGGGTATTATCAACCGATTTTAAGTAATCGTATGTTGCCTGAAAATTTATGCCATTCCCGGATTCGTTACCCAGGGACCAGGTTATAATACATGGTTGGTTTTTATCGCGTTGAAACATGTTGCGGGTACGGTACAAATGTGCCTCTTTCCAGGCTTCATTTTTTGCTAACGATTCTGGTCCGTAACCCATTCCGTGAGATTCTATATTTGCTTCATCGACAATATAAAGACCATATTTATTGCAGAGTTCGTACCAAAGTTCGGGTTGTGGATAATGCGAAGTTCGCACTGCGTTTAAGTTGTGCGCTTTCATTGTTTTAATGTCTTTCAACATTGTCTCTTTGTCCTGAACATGTCCGGTAATGTGGTTGTGTTCGTGCAAGTTTGCACCTTTCATATAAATATATTCGCCATTTACTCGTAAAGTTGCATCTATAATTTCTACGGTACGGAAACCAACATCTTGTTTTATTACTTCAACAATGCCACTTTCGTTTTTCAGTGTAATAATCAATTCATACAGATTTGGAATTTCAGCCGACCATTTTTTTACATTCGCAATTTCAGCCTCCAATTTAACCGACTGAGCAGAAGTTTTTTCAGAAAATTCTTTTACAACATTTCCATTTTCAGATAAAACTGCTTCAACAGTTAATCCTGAATTGTTGGTTAAGTCGAGATTTAAACTAAAAATTCCGTTTGTGTATGTTTTATCTAATCCAAAACCAATTTTATAATCAACCACGTTTTGTGGCTTGCGTACTTTTAAATAGGTGTCGCGGGTAATTCCGCTTAAACGCCAGAAATCCTGGTCTTCCAGATAAGAAGCATCACTCCAACGGAAAATTTCAACCGCCAAAGAGTTTTCTCCTCCTTTTAAATGTTCTGTGATGTTAAATTCAGCCGGTGTTTTGCTGTCTTCGCTGTAACCTACAAACACTTCGTTCACCCAAACATTCATTGCAGAACTTACCGCACCAAAATGAAGAATGATGTCGTTTCCTTTCCAATCGGCAGGAATTTCGAAAGTACGTTTGTACGAACCAACCGGATTGTAATTTTTTTGAATAGTTGGAGGAGTTCTTTCGTGTGGGTATTTTACGTTGGTGTAGATTGGGTAATCGAATCCTTTGATTTCCCAGTTGGCAGGAACTTTAATTTCGTACCATTC
>JABMPI010000343.1 GCA_013203755.1 Bacteroidota bacterium | reverse complement strand
TTTTGATAGAGGGCAATACAAGCTAACAGATTCCAAAGGAAAAGAAATCACAATAAGCAATGCAAGCGAAGGTAAAAGCATAATCCTACAAGACGCTTGGCAGGTAACTTTTCAGGAAAAACCATTACTTGGCGAGCCCTTTAATACCACTTTTGAGGAACTCATATCTTAGACGGAATCAAAAGAACACAAAATCAAGTATTTCTCTGGTACAGCGCTTTATAAAAAAATTATCGTGATCGAAAAGCATAAGGATGAAAAGGAAAGATGTTACTTAAATCTTGGAAAGGTAGGCGACATTGCTACGGTAAAGGTAAACGGCAAAGAGGTGGGAGTATATTGGAAGGCTCCATATATCGCCGACATTACCGACTATGTGAATGATGGTAAAAACAAGCTGGAAATTTATGTAACAAACCTTTGGGTAAACAGATTGATCGGTGATGAAAAACTACTACCCAAAGAGCGAAAAACGGCTACTAATCTGGTAAATGACGTATCTCGCTATGACAAACTAACGGAGCCTGATGCAGATAAACACTTACGGTATTCAGGCTTAATAGGGCCAGTAAAAATTGAGTTCTCTAAAACATATGAGATAGCCAACAAATAATAAAAACGAAAAGGTAACATTTGCTAAACTTCATTTTTGCCCTCGGGGGACAAAAACGCCGTTTAGCATGGCGTCAGACTGTCTAAATGACCCGTCCTAAAATATGTCTACACTAAATTAGTAGATATGTATAAAAATGACACAATTATGCAACATAAAATAGTGGGACAATGCAATCCCCTATTTTCAAAACACAAAATAAAACTCTTTATTATTAGCTCTTACAATTAATAAGGTTATATATTAAGACAGCTTTGTTCCATGTACAAATATCAACGTTTGAGACAGTTCAAAATAACCGACAAGTAAGCGGAATTATTGACCATAAAGTGTTTTTATTTCTTCCAAATCATTAATTCATATTCCAAATAGCAAATATTTACCTAAATTGCTATTTAAAAGGGACTTAATAATAATGGAATTATGAAAAAAATAATATCTATTTTCTTTTGCTTATGTTTGGTTTTGATAGTAAATGCTCAAACCGACATCCCCACAACTTACGTAAATATTGATAGTCTGAAAAAAAGTTTAACTAAAGATATTACTGTAGAAAGAGTAGACGGCTTGAACAAACTAGCGAGTGAATTAACACAAACAAATCAGCTTGCAGCCTTAAAATACGCCACAGAAGCAGATTCGCTTTCAAATATTTTGGATTATAAAAAAGGCAAAGCTATAGCTCTTGTAAATTTGGGTGTAATCAGTAAGGAAGCTGGAAATTACTCAGAAGCATTAATATTATTAAAGAAAGGCCTTGACATAAGTCGTAAATTGGAAGAACCGGTATTGATTAGTAATGCATTAAACGAGACTGGTATTGTAAATTTTAGAATGGGAGATTTTGATATTGCTATAGATAATTTGTCAGTATCACTAAAAATCAGGGAGCAAAGCAGCAATAAAGCAACCATTGCAGAAACAAAAAATGAACTAGGAAATGTCAATCTATTTCAAAGTAATTATTCAAAAGCATTAGAATATTATTTTGAAGCACTCCAAATCAGGGAAGAATTAAAAGACATGGAAAAAAAAGCCCATACTTTAAACAATATAGGATTGGTTTATATGTATCAGGAAAATCTGGATGAGGCTTTAAAATACCTTCAACAAAGTTTGCTCCTCAAAGAAAAATATGGAGACAACAAAACGATTGCAAGATCACATAATAATGTAGGGCTTATATACGAACTTAAAGAAGAATTCAAGAAATCGCTTAATTCATATTTTCGCGCGCTGGAGTATCTTGACACCTTAACCGATCAAAGCACTATAACTACTTTAGATAACAATATCGGCCTTATATATAGCGCAATAGGCGAATATGACAAAGCACTTTATTATCTAAAAAAGTGTTTGAAAGCAAAAGAACAGATGGGAGAAAAAATGGATATTGCACAAGCTTTAACTTCTATTGGAAAGACATACCGGAAAAAATACGACTTTAATCAAGCAATACTTTTTGGAGAGAAAGGCTTGAAATTGGCATTTGAAATTAATTCAAAAAAAGAAATACAAGAAGCATCATTAAGCCTATTTCTCACCTACGAGCTAATTGAAGATTATAAGAAAGCATTAAAATACCATAAAATAACCGAAGACTATAGTGATAGCTTACTTAACGAACAACAATCAAAGGAAATTGGTCGACTTGAGGCAAAATATTTTTATGATAAAGAAAGAGCAGAAGAAGAAAAAATAAGACTAGAACAGGAAAATATAGAGGAGATACAAAAAAATAGAAACAGAATCATTATCATCTCCGGTTTCGCTTTGTTGATAGCATTATTTATTATAGGTGTAACTTACATGAAAAATCTGGGTAAAAAGAATGAAATAATAACTTCTCAGAATGAAAAGCTGGAAACTATATTGAAAAACCTTAAGGAAGCCCAAGCCAAGCTCATTCATTCTGAAAAAATGGCTTCACTGGGAGTGCTTGTAGCTGGCGTAGCTCATGAAATAAATAACCCGATAAATTTTGTTTATGCCGGTATAAACAGCTTAATGCTTGATTTTGAAGATATTATTCCAGTAATTAATGAGATTAGCAAAATAGAACCAGAAGCAAATAATCTGAAAGAACAAATTATCAAAATTAAAAAACTTAAAGAAGAGAATTGTTTTAATGAAGCTTATGAGGCAATTCCTCAGATGATTACGCAAATTATGCTTGGTGCTGACCGAACAGCAGAAATTGTGAAAGGCTTACGTAGCTTTTCAAGAACTAATAAGGAAGAACTGAAATTCTTAGATATTCACGAAGGTATAAATTCCTCATTGCTGTTATTGAAAAATAAATATAAAAACCGCATTGAAATAATTAAGGATTTTGATACTAAAATTAGCCTTTATGAATGTAATACAGGTAAAATAAATCAAGTTTTCTTAAATATTTTTTCGAATGCAATAGACGCAATACTTGATGAAGGAAAAATATGGATTTCAACTAAAAAGAAAGACGAGAATATTATTATTATTTCTATTAAAGATACAGGCTGCGGAATGAATACAGAGGTAAAAGAAAAACTATTTGATCCGTTTTACACAACAAAACCCATAGGGAAAGGAACAGGCCTTGGGCTTTCAATAACTTATGGAATTATTAAAGAACACAATGGCGAAATTAAAGTGATTTCAGAGCTTAATAAAGGAACAGAATTTATAATTACGCTACCAATAAAATAAAATTGCACAAGATATGGATACAAAATATAAAATATTATATGTTGATGATGAAGAAAGCAACTTGCTTATTTTTAAAGACACTTTCAGAAGAGATTTTGAAATACAACTTGCAATTTCGGCATATAAAGCTCTTGAAATACTTGAACAAGGTTTGGTTGACATAGTAATTACCGACCAAAGAATGCCGGGAATGACTGGTGTTGAACTTCTAAAAGAAATAAATGAAAGATTTTCTGAAATTCCGCCAAACAGGTTAATGATATCAGGGTACAGCGAAGACAGCGATATAAAAGAAGCCTTTCTTAAATACAAATTATATAAGTTTGTCCCAAAACCATGGGATTACAAAGAGCTAAAACAAATAATAATTAACGCTGTAAAACTAAAATGAAAAATGAAAAAATTTACACTGTTATATGTTGATGATGAAGAAAGTAACTTAATAATTTTCAAAGATACTTTTAGAAGAAAATTCAATATTTTCACTGCTATTTCTGCAAAAGAAGGGATGAAAATCCTTGATAATAATCAAATTGACCTTGTGTTGAGCGACCAAAGAATGCCGGAAATGACAGGAGTTGAATTTTTACAATATTCGCTAGAAAAATACCCTGAACCCAATAGAATATTAATTACCGGATATACCGATCAAGATGCAATTGAAAATGCAATAAACAAGGCTAGTATTTTTCAATATATCCAAAAACCATGGAATGAAAATAACCTTTTAAAAGTTATTGAAAGTGCATTAAGATTATATCATCTCGGACAAGAAAATAAAAAACAAAGAGAAGAATTAATTAAGGAAAAAGAAAAAGCAGAAGAAAACGAAAAAAAACTAAAAGAAGCGCAATCGCTTGCTTCTATTGGCAGTTGGGTTTTAGACTTATCAACAAATCAAGTTGTTTGGTCGGAAGAATTATACAAAATGTATGGTTTTGACCCTGCATTTCCGCCGCCAGTTCTTACCAAAAATTTGAATTTGTTTACACCTGAAAGTTGGGAGTTATTATCAACTTCAATCGCTAAAACAGTAGAAACCGGAATTTCCTACAAAATTGAACTGAAGACTGTAAGAAAAGATGGCAGTAACGGTTGGATGTGGGCGCATGGAGAAGCGGTAATTGATTCGGCGGGAAAAACTATAGGTCTTAGGGGTACGACACAGGATATTACGGACAGAAAAATAGCAGAAAAAGAACTAATAAATGCAAAAGAAAAAGCAGAAGAAAGCGACCAATTAAAAACAGCTTTTTTACAAAATATTTCGCATGAAATCAAAACACCTTTAAACGGTATCTTAGGATTTTCAAGTATTCTGAACAAACCAAATTTGACTGATGCGAAGAAAAGACATTACATAAATATTATTCAAAATAGCGGAAATCAATTAATGCGAATTATTGATGACATTTTGGAAATATCTAAACTAGGAACAAAACAAGTTAAAATAATTGAAAATGAAGTTTGCTTAAACGATTTATTATTAGAGCTTTTTTCAATTTTCGACATTAAAGCAAAAGAAAATAAAATACCGTTGTACTTAAAAAAAGAATTGCCTGATAACGAAAGTACAATATTCTCTGATGAAACAAAATTGAATAAAATTTTAAGCAATCTACTTGAAAATGCCTTGAAATTTACTAATGAAGGGTTTATTGAATTTGGATATCAATTAAAAAACACAGAATTAGAAATTTATGTAAAAGACACAGGAATAGGAATAAAAAAAGAAAATCAAGAAACAATTTTTATTAAATTTTCGCAAGAAGAAAAAGAATTATCTAAAAATGTTGGCGGACTTGGTTTAGGCTTGTCAATAGCCAAAGAAAATGCAGAATTACTTGGCGGCAAAATTACACTTCAATCGGAAAAAGGAAAAGGTTCAACTTTTATTGTTACAATTCCTTGCAAGCCTGTAAATTCAGAAATGATAAAAAACATCTCAAATAATGATAAAGGGAAAATAACAGAAAAACAAGATAAATACACAATTCTAATTGTAGAAGACGAAGAAGTGAATTGTTTGTATTTAGAAATTTTACTTGAAGGTTTTGAACTGAATTTGAAAACATTACATGCAAAACACGGAAAAGAAGCCGTTGAAATTTGCAAGGAAAACTCTGAAATTGATTTTGTTTTAATGGACATGAAAATGCCGATAATGAACGGTTTTGAAGCAACAAAACTAATAAAAAAATTTCGTCCTGATTTATCAATAATTGCACAAACAGCATATTCAACGAAAGAAGAGAAAGAACAAGCATTTTCCGCTGGTTGTGATGATTTTATCTCTAAACCAATAAGTAAAGAAACTTTATACGGAATAATGAATATATATTTGATAACCAAACATTAACTGGCTCTAATCGAGTAGGATGCCGCTAGGTTATTAGCTTGGCGGAGAACCTCTCACACCGGTATTGCTGGGCAATAACGTACGCGAGCTGCGCTCCTTCCTTTCGCATTCGCTCAGGAACATATACGGCGGTTCGCTAAATTGTGGGGAAATGGATTGAGCCACCCCCTTTTATTGAGGGAAGCCCAATTTTCATGTAAATTTCGAGTAGAGAAACATAACCACGCTTTTTCAACCTATCAACTGTAATAGTAGTACCAAGAATCGGGCTTTGATCCGTCGGCTGACGGACCAACCTCCCATTTGCAAACGGCTCCATGCATACGCTTGCCCTTGTTCAATTCCCAAACGAATCAGGTTTTTCCTTTTCCGTTCAGGCTTCTTCCAGTGATGCCAAATGCAATAACAGAGACGGTTTCGCAACCATCCATCCAGTTCGTTGAGTTTGTTTGAATACTTGCCATACGGAAGGCATTTACCCATCCTCTTTGTACTTGGTTGAGTTTCTCGATACGTTTATAATTAGGCTAAAACAATTGCAAGAATACATGAAAACGGTGAGCTCATTTATTTTTGAAAAAATGAAGTTATTAAACCTTTTTCTAAGCAAAATAAACACTCTTGTTAATCAAATAAAGAAAGAGAAACCGTTTATGTACGTAAGCCTAAAACAGTTATATTTAATCCGAAAATTAACAATACAAAACGGCTTTTAGATAGACTGCCGTTACCGTAAATGCAAAAAAAGTCGCATATCGACAAAACATGTACTAATTTTAGTAATTTTGGTACAAATTAACAGAGCATGGGACAAGATACACCATACCGAATTTTGGACAAGCTTCCTCCATCAAAGGAAAAAGTTGAAACAATTAAAATATTAAGGGAAGCAAACAAGGCAACTGCTGCTTTGGCTGAGTTAAAAGGGATTGCAAATACAATTCCAAATCAATCAATGCTTGTTAATGCAATTGTATTGCAGGAGGCAAAAGGAAGTTCTGAAATCGAAAACATAATAACAACACAGGACGAGCTATATAAAGCACTAACAATTAATAAGTCAAACATATCACCGGAAACAAAAGAGGTTGTAAATTACCGAAAAGCTATTTTTCGCGGATTTGACTTGATAAAGAAACAGGGATTTTTACGAGCAAATGATATAATAGATATTCAACATGAGTTAATTGGTAATACTGCTGGAATAAGAAGTATGCCAGGCACTGTTTTGAAAAATGGCACAACAGGAGAAGTCGTCTACACCCCACCCCAAGATAAAAAGGAAATATTGGATTTATTATCAAATTTCATTGAGTACTT
Organism: Bacteroidota bacterium; assembly: GCA_013203755.1. Classification (GTDB taxonomy): domain Bacteria; phylum Bacteroidota; class Bacteroidia; order Bacteroidales; family Prolixibacteraceae; genus Draconibacterium. The sequence goes on along the minus strand of JABMPI010000343.1, from coordinate 120 downwards.
CAATCGAGACGAAAATGAAATATCTCCACTAATCAATCTTGCTGTGCTTCACTATCAATTTGAAAGCATTCACCCGTTTTATGACGGAAATGGCAGAACTGGAAGAATATTGAATATTTT
>JABMPI010000342.1 GCA_013203755.1 Bacteroidota bacterium | reverse complement strand
CAATAACCCTAACGGCAACGATAATTACAATGTTGATTATATCCAGTATCAGCTAAACTCGACTGCTGGTACATGGACTAAATATACAAGCACAGTAGAGATAAACGAAGGAACAACCAAATTTTACTACCAAAGTGTAGATAAGGCCGGAAATATTAGTGCAATAGGTCTTAAAAATATTAGCGTAGACATTTCAGCACCTAATGCTGTTGAAAATGTTGGTGCAAGTTTTAGCTCTATACTTACTGAAACATCTATTTATTGGGAAGCAAAAGATGATGATATAGATTTCATAAAAATATACAAAAGTGAAAATAGCAACGTAGATCAAAGCTCTTCAAACTTTTTTATAATGGTAGATAAAAACAGGCTTAATGGACAAAAAGTGTAGGTAGAAACGGTGTAAAGGGTTGAAATAACAAGGAATGGGGGTAAACTCTCCTCACTATGAGCAATCTTTTAAAAAAACTACAAATATACATGTCCAAAATGTTCTTCTAAAAATACGATAACTTGGACTAAAACAAACCCTAAAAACATCCGATATAAGTGTAAAAACTGCAACAAAACTTTCTCAAATTCAAAACAAAAAAAAGGTAAATTAACCTCATATTTTAAACTTTTTAATGCCTGGATAGTTGCTGGTGTTTCAATTAACAATTTACTTAAACTAACTAAAACTAATATCTCTTCTAAACAATTACTTAGATATTTTCATGCTTTTTTAGATAATCCACCCAAGATAAAAAAACTCAAGACCCCTAAACACATAGACTTAAAAGTAGATGCTAAATATTTTGGTAGGCGGGGTTGTACTTTAGTATTTAAAGAGGGCACGAATATCATATATTGGGCTTTTGCAGAGAAAGAAACCTACCAAACATATATAACAGCCTTTATTAAATTAACAGAGCTAGGATACATCGTAGATTCGGTAACAAGCGATAAACATCGCTCTCTGATTAACTCTGTGAGGTATCTGTTTCCTAATATCCCTCATCAGTATTGTATGGTTCACATACAGCGAAGCTGTGAAACCTACCTAACTAAGAACCCAGAAACAATAGCTGGTCAAAAATTACTAGAGATAGTTAAGTTCACAAACCAGATAACAACAACTAATGAAAAAAGAGTGTTTTTAAGATGGTTAGAGAGGTACGAAAACGAGTACAAAGAATTTATTAATCAAAAAACTTACAATACAAATCCAAACATAAAAAAGAAATTCTGGTATACACACAAAAATGTAAGAAGGGCTTTTAGGATATTAAAATTATCACAAAACAACATGTTTTTTTATCTAAATGATGCAAACATTCCAAAAGATACAAACGGCTTAGAAGCCGAATTTACACATCTAAAAAACAAATACAATTCACATAGAGGATTATCAAGAAAACGAGTTATTAATTTTGTCAGTTGGTACTGGTTTTTTAAATCAAAAAAGTAGTTTCACCTACACAAAATGTCTATTAAGCCAAAAAATTTGAGAGTTGATTGTTGCATTTGCAGTAAACGCAGAATAACAAGACGAAGCAAAAATTATGAACATGACAATAACTGTTGATGCAATTAATGTTTTCTTCATAGTTTTTTTACCTCCAGGAGGTAAATTAAATTACCTAAACGAAGACCAAGCAACAAGGCTAAGGTAAAATAAAATTTGGCCAATAACAAAAATTATTTGACTTTTCTATATCTCGTGGCTCGTCCTGCACCAATTCTCTCAATTTTTTTCAAATATATGAGTCTGTTTGTCACCTGATTAATTGTTGGTCGAGGGATAAAAAGTACTTCTGATAACTCTTTAGGTGAAACCTCATTTCTTTCTTGCATATATACCCACACCTTAAGTTGTGTTGGTGAGAGAAGTTTATCAAGATTCTCACCCGAAAGCAGATCAAGTGCTTGTCTTGATTGTTCATAAACAATATTCAAAAAGAAATCCAACCAAGGAACAATGGTCTCTGTATCTGTTTTGAATGTCTTTTGGCTTGTACGTAGCGATATGTAGTAATCGGGCTTATTATCTTCAATATATTTTTCATGAGAAACATAAGGCATGTATGCGTAGCCAGAT
>JABMPI010000341.1 GCA_013203755.1 Bacteroidota bacterium | reverse complement strand
GTTTTCGAAACGGCTTCTATGGTCAATTTTGTAGTTTCTAAAGAATCTTTTACCGGTGTTATTATAATTGCTTCTGGCATTCGTTTTTATTCTGAAATGCAAATTTAGTTAAATTCAATGGTTTTCTTTTCGATTAAAATCACGAGAAAATGCCTGATCTGTTGGCATAATCAAAATGTCGTCGATATTTACATGTTTCGGGCGGTTTAAAACAAACAATATTGTTTCTGCAATGTCTTGTGCCATAAGAGGTGTAAACCCATTATAAACCTGTTTCGCCTTATTTTTGTCGCCGTTAAATCTAACGATTGCAAATTCAGTATCAACCGCACCGGGACTAATTGAACTTACTTTTATACCGTGTTTCAACATGTCAATTCGCATTCCCTTTGTAAGAGACTGTACAGCGTGTTTTGTAGCACAATAAACATTTCCCATTGGGTATGTCTCTTTACCGGCAATCGACGAAATGTTAATAATATGCCCACTGCCTCGTTTTATCATAAGCGGCGAAACAATACGTGTTATGTAGAGAAGTCCTTTTATATTCGTATCAATCATGCGTTCCCAATCGTCTATAATACCATCTTGTACTGTACTAAACCCGGCAGCAAGACCGGCATTGTTTAATAATACATCAATTTTTTTCCAATTATCTGGCAAATTATTTATTGCAGTTTCAGTATCCTTTTGACTTCGTATATCGAAATTAAGTAGTAAAACTTTGGATTGGCTTATTTCCAATATTTTTTCTTTTAAAAGCATTAAACGTTCATTTCTTCGGCCTGTTAATATAAGGCTGAAGTTGTTTTGTGCAAGTAAAAGTGCTGTTGCTTCACCAATTCCAGATGTAGCACCTGTTATTATAGCTATTTTATTCATCTTTTGAGTTTACAATTAGCCCCGAAATTAAAAAAAAACATCAAAGTATATGGAAAAATCATGTACTTAATTACCTTTGCTTTTGCATAATTTTCAAATAAAATGGCATTATGAGTGACGTTATTCAAGAAGAAAAAGAATTTGCAATAGATTCAATTCCAGAACCGGAAAAAATAGAAGATGTTATTTTTTCTTTGATGGTGAATCCAAATTTGTCGAGTATAAATTACTTCAACGATTTTGGAGAAATTAATATTTCTCCCGACTCTATTGGTGATGGCGATGCGGATGAAATGGGTTTGTTTGATCTTGATTCCAACGGAAATAAGATGGCAATGACAACGCATGCCTTTCATCATCACTTACAAAGTGATCCTCAAAAAGCTACTGAAATTTTAGTGTCAAGAGCTTGCAGAAAGATGGTATGTTTTGGTGCAAAACCGACGGCAATTAGTGCATTTTTATACCACATAAACATTGCTGATCCGAATGGGCAGTTTATTGCTTCAGGGGCAAAAAAAGGATTGGAAAACGCAGCTGAAAAATTTGATTTAAAAATATCGGATCGAAAAATTAGATTTGATTATTTCTCTGAGCATGGTCCGGTTTCACCTACTATAATTATTAGTATGATGGGACAAATTAGCTATGACAAAAATAGCACAACCCATACTTTTAAGAAAAAAGGGAATAATATTTTCTTAATTGGAAGAACTGTAGATGATATTGGCTCATCGGAATATTTGGAGTTTTATCACGAAACATCAGACTCTCCATTGCCCGTATTTAATATAGAAGAAGAGATTGAAGTTCAATCGGCAATAAAAAAGCTGAATGAATTGAAATTGATTGAAAGTGCAAGTCCTGTTGGGAAAGGTGGTTTGTTCTTTACCCTTTTGCGTGCTGCTATTCCTAATGATCTGGGATTTGATATTACAACTTCAGCTGAAACGCGAATGGATTCTTTTATGTTTGGCGAAGCAATGGGGCGAATAATTGTTGGAGTAAATCCTGAAAATGTGGATGATTTTGTTGATACACTTTCAGAAATGAAAGTTCCATTTTTCACATTAGGACATGTAACAAAAGGCGAAATTCGTATCGACGATGAATCCTTTGGTTACATAGATAAAATGACCTCTGCTGTTTAATGGCCGCACTTCCGAATAAAAAATCAGACCAATCTAAAAAGGGGCAGGTTGAGGAGATGTTTAATAATATCTCGTATAGATACGATTTGTTAAACCACCTTTTGTCGGCTAATATTGACAAAATTTGGCGTAGGAATACAATTAAAAAAATACTGCCCTATCAACCCAAAAATATTCTGGATATTGCAACCGGGACCGGAGATTTTGCTATTGCCGCCTCTAAAATTGAAGGAATAAAAATTACAGGTATCGATATTTCGGAGGGGATGTTGAATGTGGGGCGTAAAAAGGTTGAAAAAAAAGGACTTTCTAGTTGTATTGAACTTTTAAAAGCCGATTCGGAAAATTTACCTTTTCAGGATAATTTGTTTGATGCGGCAATTGTTGGATTTGGGGTACGGAATTTTGAAAATCTACAAAAGGGACTTTCAGAAATCTTGAGGGTGTTAAAACCTGGCGGAGTGTTTTTTGTGCTTGAATTTTCGAAACCTAAAAAAGCACCATTTAAGCAATTTTACAACTTTTATTTTACACGAATTCTGCCACTTGTGGGGCGTATTGTTTCAAAAGACAGTAATGCTTATACTTATTTGCCTGAATCGGTTAATGAATTTCCCGACGGTGAAAGATTTTTAACTATTTTAGCGGAAGTAGGTTTTCAGAAAAATAATAGCTTCCCACAAACTTTTGGGGTTGCAACTATTTATGAAGCACATAAAAGCAATAATTAGTAGAAAATTATGTTTTGAACAATGGAGTTAAAGTATAAGCGAGTGAAATTTATTTATTCTACCATATTATTAATTTTCTTGGTTTCCAGCATTTTTGCACAGGAGCAAAAAGTGAAATTCATGACAACGTTTGATGATAAGTTGCTTCATTTTGGTTTTATACTTGGCATAAATGCACTGGATTTTAGAGTTATAAATTATAATCCGATCGGAGAGAATACAAACTTTACTGCCTATCCTTCAGATGGGATTAGTGCCGAGAGTTATATTAGATCGGATGTTGCAGAAATTGTTCCCGGGTTCACCGTGGGGATAGTATCCAGCTTGAGATTAACAAGAGATTTAAATCTTCGGTTTCTGCCGGGAATGTCTTTTGGAGAACGAAAATTGTTGTACAATATCCCCATTGAAGATATAAATGTATACGTCCAAACTGATTATTATACTTATTCTGTAAAATCGACTTTTCTCGACTTTCCTCTTCTTATTAAATATAAAGCGCGAAGGATTAACAACGATCGGCCGTATGTAATATTTGGACCTGCCTACAGACAAGATATCTCGAGGACAGCAGAGGAGGATTTAGTAAAATTGAAAAGTGGTGGTTTTTATGCAGAAGTAGGAGCGGGGTGGGATCATTATTTTCCGTTTTTTCGATTTTCTGTGGAAGCCAAGTTTAGTTTTGGTTTAAAAAATCAGTTGGGCGATACTCCAGCTGCAACTCAACGGCAGTATTATGCGCAATCTATCAAACACTTGCGGTCCAATATCTTTACCGTATCTTTTCTTTTTGAATAGGCTTACAAAAAAATTTGCCGTTTAAACTCGGAGCAAATTATGGCGGTTGCTACCGAAACATTTAGCGATTCAGCCCCCTTGTCTTTAACTGAAAATTCGGGGATCTGTATTTTATTTGAAATCTTCTTTTCTATCTCTTTTTGAATGCCATTTCCTTCATTTCCCATAACCAGAATCGCTTTCTGAGGTAAGTTTTCTTTATAAATGTTCTTACCGTCGAGAAAGGCACCAAAAATGAGAGCATTCGATAAATGTGCTATTTCTTCAACACATTCAAATGTTGCAGTAGTAGTTTGTATCCTGCAAAACGATCCCATACTTGCTTGTATTACTTTTGGGTTGTACATATCCACAGTGTTTGGTGAACAGAAAAGATGTTCGATGTTAAACCAATCGCAAATGCGAATAATTGTACCCAAATTACCGGGATCCTGAATGTCGTCTAAAAAGATAGAAAGATTATTCTCTAACTGTTTTGGAGGATTTGAATGTGGTGGAAGAGTGCAGATTGCCAAACAACTTTGAGGGGTTTTTAGAAGGCTTGCATTTTTTATATCTGTATTTTCAACTTCGAAAATAAAATTTGCCTTTTTGCAGATCTTCGAATAGTTTTCAAGAAACAAATTTGTTGCAAAAAGCTTATCGACGGAGTAGCTTGAATTTAGAACTTCAATAACATTTTTATCGCCTTCAACAAGAAATAAATTTTCTTTAAGCCTGAATTTTTTAACGGCAAGCGATTTTATAAGTTTTATCGTACTTTTACTAATCATTTAAAAATTGAATAAAATATAATAATTTTAGTAAAGTTACTGTTTCTAAACAAAACACTTCATTATTTTTGTTGAATAAAACTATTTGTGTTGATCAGAAAAATTATTGTAGGTAGGATAGTTGTATTTAATATAGTAGCAATTTTTATTATTGCTTTTCTAATTTCATGCTCTCAGGTTAAATTTGTTCCTGAAGATAAATATCTTATAAAAAATATTGAGGTTGAAATTGATAATTCAGACTTAGATAAAGAGGAGGCTGGAACCTATATTCGACAAAAAGGAAATTATAAAATTCTGGGTTTTGTAAAATTTCATTTGTTAATGTACAACTTGTCTTCAAAAGATAAAACTGAAGGTTGGTTGAAGCGAATTGGCGAACCACCTCAATTGTACGACGAAGTACTTTCGAATCGCTCGGAAGAGCAATTGAAACAATATGTAAATAACAAAGGGTATTTTCGCTCAAGGATTACCAGTGAAGTAAAAGTAGATAAAAAAAAACGTAAAGCCGATATTAAATATCGTGTTGAAACGGGTGAGCAATATTTAATCAGAGACATTAAATATCATATAAAAGATACCGCTTTAGAATCGCTATTTCTCAAGAGCCCTGTAAAATCGATAGTCTCTCCGGGCGATCCGTTTGATATTTACAAACTAGAAGAGCAGCAGCAAAGAATTTCAGATTTATTCCGGAATAGTGGTTATTTTTATTTTTCTAAAGACGATGTTCGGGTTGAAGCTGACAGCAGTTCGTATTCAAGACAAATATTGTTGGATTTATTTATTGATAGTTCGAATGGTAGTCAGACTGATTCGGTAAAAGAATTTAAAAAGTATTATTTAAACGACTTTTATATTTCAGTATTATCCGGTAACACTGCTGTAACTTCAAACAGAGATACACTTCGGACGTTTTCTGACACGCTTACATGGGATAATTATAATTTATACCAGAACGACCAAATTAATTATCCTGCATCTCTGTTTAATCGAACTATGCAGTTAAAGAAAGGAGAATTGTTTAATAATACTTCGGTTGAAAGTACTTTTACTGCTTTTAACAGGCTGCGTCAGTTTCGATTTGTTGATATTCAGTTTGATGAACCTACGGTGTTACATGATACAAATTTATTAGATTGTTACATAAGGCTGGCGCCATTGAACAAACAATCTACTTCGTTTGATATTGAAGGAACTAATACTGCAGGCAATTTTGGGGTTGCCGGAAATGTAACCTATCAGCATCGAAATCTTTTTAAGAGTGCCGAAGTGTTTCAAATAAAGTTTAAAGGAGCCACTGAACGTCTTCAGCATTTAGAATCGGAACATTTTAATACAAGAGAACTAGGAGTTGAGTCGAACTTGATAATTCCAAAGTTACTGGGTCCGGGAAATATTATAAGTAATTTTGAGAAATTTCTTCCAAAAACTGTTGTAACTCTTGGTTTCAATTATCAGAAAAGACCAGAATATACGCGAACTATTTCAAGTACGAAATTTGGGTACGATTGGAAAACAACAGAAAATTTAAGGCATACCTGGAACTTATTGGATTTTAATAAAGTTCATGTTTTTGAATATAATCCTAAATTTGTTGAAGAGATTAATGATTTATACATAAAAAGTAGTTTTACTGACCACTTAATTATGGCAATGAATTATTCTATTATCTATAACAATCAAAAATTAAATACCAGAAAGAATTATACTTATGTACGGTTTAATATTGAATCAGCAGGGAATGTTTTAGGTCTTTTCTCAGAATTAATGAACAGTTCTAAATTTCAAGCAAAGGATTCAACCGGTGTAGCTGTAGGAGAGTATTATAAAACCTTAAATACACGGTTTGCGCAATATGTAAAATCTGATTTTGAAGTTAGCCATAGTCATATGTTTGATGAATACAACTCTCTTGTAGGTCGCGCATTTGTTGGGGTTGGTTTGCCATACGGAAATTTTGATGTACTTCCATTCGAAAAAAAATATTTTACAGGTGGAGCAAATGGGATAAGGGCGTGGCAAGTTCGCTCTTTAGGAC
>JABMPI010000340.1 GCA_013203755.1 Bacteroidota bacterium | reverse complement strand
TTGTTGAAATATTAACGGCTAAAGCCGATTGGCTTCGCAATATTTTGCATCACCGGGCTGAAGCCACGGTGTAAAATGTTAGTTATTAATAATATTTCAAATCGGATAATAAATATATATTATTAGAAATTTTGATGCGTTTGCCCTGACTTATGGTGTAGTTGCAGATATACCGAAATAAATTTTGTTTGTAAAAAATGGATGCATTTTATTACTTTTAGCGAGTTCAAACAAAAACCTAAAATGAATAAACTAACTATTTTACTATCAGTAATTCTTTTTTCTACATTTTCAGTTCAAGCACAAGAGATGTTTCGTAACTATTCGGGACAAGATATTGGTAATCCAAAACAAATTGGCAGTTTTCAATTCGACCCAAATACTCAGCAGTTTACACTTTCCGGAGCAGGCTATAACATGTGGTTCGAGCGCGATGAATTTTACCTGGTTTCGCAAAAAATTGAAGGTGATTTTATTCTGTCAGCAAATCTTAAATTTTTAGGTGAAGGTGTAGATGTGCATCGGAAAATTGGTTTGATTATTAGAAACTCCAACCAGGAAAATGCTATTTATATGGATGGTGCAATTCATGGGGACGGACTAACTTCCATGCAATACCGCGAAAAAAATGGTGGTGAAACACTAGAGAAAAAAGTAGAAATTAAAGCTCCTGAATTTGTTCAGATTGAAAGAAAAGGGAGTGAGTTTATTTTCAGGATTTCAAAAGGAAATAAATCATTGGTTGAAGTTGGAAAAGTGAATCTGGAAATGGAGAATGCGGTTTTAGCCGGAATGTTTATCTCCTCTCATAATGTAGATGTAATTGAAAAAGGGCAGTTTTGGAATGTTCGCCTTGAAAAACCGGCTGGACAAAACGTGGACGGTTATCAAAAACCTTCACCCAGCCGACTTGAAATACTGGATGTTGAAACCGGAAACAGAGAAGTTATTTACGAAACTGAAACGCACATTGAAGCACCGAACTGGTCGCGCAATGGAAAATTTCTGATTTATAACTCAGGAGGTAAATTGTACAATTACAGTTTGAAAAAAGCTAAGGTTTCAGAAATAAATACAGGTTCTGTAACAGCGAATAACAATGACCATGGAATTTCTTTCGATGGAAAAACTTTGGCAATTAGTAGCAGTGCCGATGTAAATGGAAAAAAACGTTCTGTGGTTTTTACTGTTCCGGTAAAAGGTGGTACACCCAAACGAATTACAGAAAATGGTCCATCGTATTGGCACGGTTGGTCGCCCGATGGAAATTGGCTGGCCTACTGCGCCGAGCGAAATGGAAATTACGATGTATATAAAATTCCTGCAAATGGGGGAGAGGAAATTCGCTTAACTTCGGCTGAAGGATTAGACGATGGACCAGAATATTCACCCAATGGGAAATACATCTATTTTAATTCAACCCGAACCGGCATGATGCAAATTTGGCGCATGAAACCCGATGGAACGGAACAAGAGCAAGTTACAAGCGATAAGTTTCAGAATTGGTTTGCACATCCTTCTCCCGATGGAAAATGGTTAATTTTTATTTCGTACCCACCGGAAGTGCCTGCAGGTTCGCACCCGCACAATAAAAGGGTGATGCTCCGATTAATGCCGGTTGAAGGAGGCGAAATTAAAACTCTGGCATTTTTATATGGTGGACAGGGAACTTTTAACGTGCCATCATGGAGTCCAGATTCGAAAAAAGTGGCGTTTGTTTCTTATACTTATTAGAAAAGAATTTTGACATTTAAACCCCCCGTTGGTTTGCGATTTTACCGCGTTCCTTTACAATTAGTTTTTAAGATTCAAAACCAAATGACGAAATCGTACGTGTACAGAGGGTTGATACTTGAGTCTTTCGTTCACAGTTCTTATTAAGACCATTTCCAAACAAAAAGCCCACCTTGTATTTTACATGCTGTTTATGTATTTTCGAAACCCATAAAACCCGGTGACACAAGTGTAAAAGATTCCGTGAAGTAGAACTGCCACCCCAGAAATTAAAAAATAAATTTGTAATTAATAGAGTTGAACAAAACATACTATACTCAATTCAGATAGTTTTTCGGGAATTGAGCAAAGCGAAATCACGAATACCAATTACAAAAATTAAATTAATGAGTAAATTAGGCGTAGTTATTTTTATTCACA
>JABMPI010000339.1 GCA_013203755.1 Bacteroidota bacterium | reverse complement strand
TTGTGCGGCATAATACTGGAGCCAGTTGTAAATTCGGCAGGAAGTTGCACAAAGTTGAAATTCTGACTCATAAACAGACAAACATCGTATGCCAATTTAGAAAGTGTACTTGCCAGATTCCCAACTGCAAAAGAGACAATTTTTTCAACTTTCCCACGTCCCATTTGCGCATAAACTACGTTGTAGTTCATATTATTGAACCCAAGCAAATCGGTTGTCATTTGTCGGTTTAGCGGAAACGAAGAACCATAACCAGCTGCAGAACCCAGTGGATTTTGATTGCATACTTTAAATGCAGAAAGCATAATTTCCAAATCGTCGATTAAACTTTCGGCGTAGGCGCTAAACCAAAGTCCAAAAGAAGAAGGCATGGCTACCTGCAGGTGCGTATAACCAGGCATCAAAATTTCTTTTGTTTCGTTGCTACGTTCCAACAGTGTATTAATTAAATCAGTTGCACTTTCAACCACCTCTTTAATTGCATCGCGGGTAAACAGTTTTAAATCCAATAAAACCTGATCGTTCCTGGAACGCCCGCTGTGTATTTTTTTACCTAAATCACCCAACTCTTTGGTTAGCAAAAATTCCACTTGAGAGTGTACATCTTCTACCCCATCTTCAATTTCGAAATTACCATTGGCAGCTTGTACATACAATGCTTTTAGGTACTTCAACAAAACCGGCAATTCCTCTTTTTCAATTAAACCTACCGATTCAAGCATAGTAATATGTGCCATAGATCCTAAAATGTCGTATTTCGCCAAATACAAATCCAATTCGCGGTCTTTCCCTACTGTAAAGTCTTCAATGGCTTTGTTTACCGGAGTTCCTTTATCCCAAAGTTTCATCTGTTTATATTTAGATTCAAGACACAAGTATCATTACACAAGACAAGAAGTTAATCCTCCTCTTGTGTGCAAAAACGCCTTTGTCATGAATATTTCATCTGTCTAAAAATTGATTGGAAGACGGAAGACCGAAGCTGGAAGTAAAAAAATGCCAGTCGAAAGTCTAATCATCTTCCTTTGTGTAATGATACTGTATCATGAATATTTCACATGAACTACTTTCCGCAAATATATTGAATTCAAATTGATTCAAGGCAGTATCAATTCCTTCACCCAAAAAACTAAAAGTGATTTAATACCAAGTACAGGGATTATCACTCAAAGTCTCAACAATTGATAGCATTGAAAGAGGAATTTAAAATCGAGTACGAATTACGGCAACAACCGTTTTAGAAATATATCGAAAGGATTATTCCCGAAACAACTTAACTCCCTTTATTGATTTAGCAGGATTTAAGAATACCAAAAACAATACTCCGGTTAAAGCCATTTCATGTAACTCACTTTCCTTAACCAAACTAATTGTAGTTACAATATAGTTAGACAACAATAATACAATAACATGATGCAAACGAGGAATTGGAACACCAAAATCAAGAACAAGCTTTCTGATTCCTTTTGATTTCCATGCTAAAAGACCAAGAAACACAAAGTAGAAAACAAGTACAACAAACATGAGTTGAGAGAATATCAATATATTCAAATCTACACCTCCAATTTTAAGATTGTGCAAATTCGTTTCCTTCTGGTAGTTGTTCTCCATAAAATAATCGCTTGTTTCTATTCCAAACAATCTTTGCCCCCAAGAAATCTCTTCTCCAGCCCCAAAAATAAATACCAGAACTACCATTATTGCAAAAAAAGCTTGTTTACCATTGTGGGCACGAATTGCCTTGGCAGCTTTAAAAACATATATTATAGCACATACAAAAAGGAAAAGTGCAGTTAGATATTCCACTACTCCATCTTCTTTCACAATTTCACGGAACGACTCGTAACTTTCCATTCCGCGAATTTTTGCAACTATTACAAAGGAAAATATTACAACATATACCAAAATATCAACTATCGTAATCCAGGTAATATATTTTTTCATCTTTTATTTTTTTTAAAATTTAAATAGCAACAAATGCAACATACTCACAAACACCATACTGAGTAATAATTCATTAAAATGCCAGGTTCAATTACTTTATAGTAATTTTGTATTTACTTTTCGTTGTGTATTTTTAACGCAAAACTAATACTTTTTAGAAAAGAAATCATTAAAGCATATATCCAATGATAAACAATCGCACTTATTTATTATTGATTCTAATTTTAATATTACTGGTAAGTATTTCAGGCATTTCGGTACCCATTGTTGCCAATGCGGCCAAATACGCCCAGATTAGCCGAGAGATTTTAATAAATAACGATTGGATTAATCTTACAATTGGTGGCGATGCCTACGACCAAAAACCACCACTTCTGTTTTGGATTGGAGCTGCATTTTACAGCATATTTGGAGTCTCATTTCCGGTTTTCAAAATCGCGGTTCTTCTTATATCAATATTAGGAATATACTCTACATTCCGTCTGGGAGAATTATTATACAATAAAAATACAGGATTACTGGCTGCAATTTTCTGGACAAGCTCGCTTGGATTTCTTTATTTTCACAACGACATACATACCGACACACTACTAGCTACATTTGTTGCATTTTCTGTCTGGCAATTTATTGCCTATTTCAAATCAAAAAAATGGTATCAGTTTGTATTAGGAGCAGTGGGAATAGGCCTTTCAATGCTCACCAAAGGTCCGGTTGGTTTAGCAATACCTGTATTTGCAATTGGTGCAAATTTAATAATGCAAAAACGTTGGAACGAAATATTTCACCTTAGATGGATAGTAGCTGCAATAATTGTTTCCATTATAATATTACCGGCCCTAATAGGATTATTAAACCAATTTGGACTGGAAGGAATAAAATTTTATTTCTGGACAAACAACATGGGAAGGATTACGGGATCGTACCACGGAAACAACACCGATCCTACATTTTATATTCACACAGCTTTATACATGCTCGCCCCTTGGACTGTATTTGTTGTTGTTGGCATCTTTAATGAAATAAGAAGTTTATTCAAAATCAAAAAAGAAAATATTCTCCAAACTGAAATTGCCAACATTAGTAC
>JABMPI010000338.1 GCA_013203755.1 Bacteroidota bacterium | reverse complement strand
GCATTGCAGTCACAAACTAAAAAGGGAAGATCCGGAAATATGAAAAAGGGGAAGGAGAATTAATATACTATTTGGTTTCTGAATTTTTATTGATTGATTAAAACAATGTCAAAAGCCGGCCTTACTATTCTAGGATCCGGCTTTTGTTTTGGATGCCTTCGGGTTTAATTTGAGCCATTTGTTAATTAGTCTTTGGAAGTTTGGGCAACCGGGCGGGCTTTTCACTGTAGCCACATTTGCAAGTGGGCTGCCGTTGCAATCCCTGTTGCTTAAAAAAGTGGTTGGGATGTGACTTGATCTAAATAGGATTTCAAAACTGAATGAGCAAGTTTTGACTTTTTAGTTTTCTTAACTGACGATTGAATATCAAGGTCAATCTCTAGTTAGCTTATTTTTATGATTTAAAGTAGTTCAACTAAGAGAATAGTTGAACCTTTTCCTGTTACAGAGAATAAAGGATAAAATATTTTGTATGAGTAATATGTATGTGCAAAAAAATCAAATAAATATTAAGTATTATACCACAAGTTTTTTTTTATAAAAACTAACTGTTATAAATTGTAATTTTACAGCATGCGAAAATGCGTAACAAAAATTGGATGTACTGAAAATAGTTTTACAAACTATTCGAAAGATGGTGATTTAAAATTCGAAAAATGCGACGATTGTGGCCTCATTTGGCGGACAGAAGATTCCATGGCTCTTTCGAAGGATTATGAGCAAGAATATTTCGACTCAAAAAAATACGACAAACGTCGTGAGCATAAAGTAAAAAAATCGGGTTGGTTAATTGATATCGCTAACCTTCACCATAAAAATATTAATTCAATTCTTGAGGTTGGTTGTTCTATTGGCTATACACTTGAGGCTGCAAAAAACAGAGGTATAAAGCACCTCGGAATCGACATCAGTAAATTTGCTGTTGACTATTGCAATAACATTGGGCTAAATGCCAGTAATGCAACTTTTGACGAACTTAAAGCAGATGGAAAAAAGGTTGACCTCATTTTCAAACAACACGTTCTAGAACATTTCAAAGATCCGTTTAATGTTTTAAAAGATTGCCACGAATTATTAAATGAACAAGGGCTAATCTTAATTTTAGTTCCCAACTCGAATTATAAACGTGCGCACAAAAACAGAGAAAAACACCGCTTTTACAGTAAAAAAGGTGTAGGTGCCGAACACTATGTATATTTTAATTATACCAACTTAACTAGCGTACTCGAAGCTTGCGGCTTTAAAGTGGTCCAAAAAAGCTACCCTATATTTACAGGCAAGTATTTTTCGTTCGATTTTTTTATCAATCGCTTATTTAGAAAAAGTCTCATCCTTTTTAATGCAGACCAGGAACTTTTGGTTGTTGCACAAAAGATTTAAAAGGTTTTGGTGATACAGTGGTCAGAATAGTTCAAATAGTTTACAATGTGTTGTTTGTCAAATCATTTTAGAGCTGAGACAAATTGAGTACTGAAGTGGAGGTAAGTGAAAGTTTTTATCCTTCAAAAAAGGTATCTTTTGTCATACCTAACATTAACCTGGACTTTAACCTTTTTTAACAATAAGAAACTCTATTTTAATCAATAAACCTAACATATGTCAGGTTTATTGATTAATTTAGTTGCATAATCTTTCGCATAGATTATTAATTTAAGTAACGGAGGGTGGTTATTTAGCTGCCCTTCGTTCATTTCATACTTCAACCAATCAATTTATAGGAAAAGTTTACCCATTCAAAAAAATTCCTAACGTACGTGTACCTATCTTATTTTTTAAAGGTACTCGGCATCCTAAATTTGACCAATCCTCAAACTTTAATGGGGTACAGAATTGGTTCAACTTGTTCCCTATGCGAAATAAAAACAAATTAAAATTATCATCATGGGACAGATAATACTAATGGTAGGATTATACATAACTGGCATCGTAGTGGGTGTCATGGTATTTTGGATTATTGGAGCTAGAATATTTAAAATAAAGGATGTTATTGAACTTCAAAAAGAGATTTTGCAGGAGTTGAAAAGAATAAAATAAACTTGAGGAAATATAAAACGCTGACAAAGTGCCATATTGCATAGCGGATTTGGTGCTGTGCTAATTGCGCAACATGCACCAACCGTTAGTTCAAATAGTTCCAGAAGTGAACCGAAAAAAGGAACTTTTAAAGCAGGGGTTTGGCAATTAGCACCATCGTCCAACTATATTTTATCCAACATTTTATTTAGAAATAATCAACGATAAGAATATTAGTAATTTTATGTTCATTATAGTAATTTGGCTGAACGAAATCCAATTGTGATGTAATTTCTAAAACATACAGAAATAGGTATATTTTTTAATTTGTGAAATTTAATGTGCAAAAAAGAAATTGAATATTGAAAAACATATCTCGGATATTACTTCAATCGCTTTGTTGTATTTTGCAGCAACGATGAATGAAATACTATTACTTTAGCATTGAATTTATTCTACTATAATTTAGTACTTATGAGTAACGAATCTATTAATGTAAAGAACATAATTACCTTCCCTTTTAGATTTTTATATAAAATTTATGTTCTTCTATTTTTTGCATTAATTATGGTATTGTATTTTCCAATTTTTAGCTTCTTATTAGCTAAAGAATCACGATTTCCTACTGCATTTAAATTCATTAAAGGTTTTTCTAGATTGTGGTTATGGGGTTGTGGGATATTCATTAGAGTTAAAGGTCAAAAGAATATTATTATGGACAAGCCTTTTATAATATGCTCTAATCATAGTTCATTTTTTGACCCTGCAATTTTATATTCAATATTTCCCCAACATTTTGTTTTTACAGGTAAAGAAGAGATTAAGAATTGGCCACTATTCCATATTTTCTATACATCAGGAATGAATATTTTGGTTGACAGGCACAGTAGAACTGGAGCAATGAAAGCATTTAAAAGAATGATGCATGTACTTGAAGGTGGATACCCATTAGTAATTCTGCCCGAAGGAACTATTCCTGCAAATGCTCCAAAATTAGGAGAGTTTAAGTTAGGAGTAGCAT
>JABMPI010000337.1 GCA_013203755.1 Bacteroidota bacterium | reverse complement strand
TCGAATCTTTATTGTGTAACGACTTGAAGATAAACAATTAACATCGCTTTTATTTGTTTTTAATTTACATTTTTAAGTACAATTAGAAAAGGAGGATCCCGGGGTGAAATTTGAAAATTGGGAGAAGTGTATTCAATTTGAACATCTGCAACAACATAGTATCCAGCTTTATAGTCAATACTAAAATCAAAGCTATTTTCGGAGGCTACCTCATGCAAATTAATATTTAAAGCACAGAACAAACATATTTCAGTTTGTGAATGTTGGTGATTATTCGCCCGCTTATCACCCTCCAGGTCGAAAGTATGAGAATGAGTTATTACCAGTCCATTGGCATAAAAGTGGGTGTGTTTATTCAGTATTGAACTCTGAATAATATAAGAATACACTGGCAAAACCAGAATAAATAAAAGCTTTGTATTTTTACGAATTAATTCCACATGCTGATTTTTGAAGTGCTAAATATAAGAATGATTCTAAATAGAATATTAATTTTGTTACTTATTATATGAATATTAGTAATGGGAAGACGAAAACCAATAATTAAAATGTACAGCTACGGAGAGCACTCAACATGGGATCATGGAAGTAAGGAAATTCCAAAAATCCTTAATTTTGATACAGATATTGAAGCTAAGATTGGGATGGAATTTGGATATGTACTGCATGTAAAACAAGGTAAAGGAGAAACTTTAACTTTCAGAATAGATCATCCACCGTTTAACGACGAAGAAGGAAATCTTCGCCCACCATTTATAGGCGAACAATTTATAAATTCAAACGATTTTGAATTTTATTTGGGCGATTGTATTTGGGAACCCTTAGAAGATAAATTGGGAAAATGGGAGGTAACTACCTATTACAACGGCAAAATCGTTGCATATAAAGTTTTTAATTTGTTGGAAAAGGAAAAATAAAATTACAAAAAAAGAACCGCCCTTTATAAAGAACGATTCTTTTAGTTTCTGCTTAATTACGCAACCTTTTTAATTTCGGCCGATAATTTCTCCAGTGCAGCATCGGTAATAGTTAATAAATCGGTAATTAAATTCTGATAATATTTTTTTACCAATTTCGGATTATCTTTTCCATCAGGATGGTTGGTACGAACACGTAATTCTCTATGCTTTTGAATGATATCTCCTGCAATTTTCATCACAGCATCTTTATCTACTTTCGAGTTGTATTCCAACACATAAAAACAGTCGTTCAATGCCAAAGACAAAACCATGTCTATGTCCTTTTTCAAATTTTTAATGCTTGCCATATTTATTGTGATTTAAAATTAAAGGTAAAATAAAAATAAATGAAATTCAATGAGCAGAAAATGTTATCGCCTTATAACGCCTGAACCTCCACCGCCACTACCACTGCGTCCTCCTCCTTGCATCATACTATTTTGCATTTCCTGGCGCTGCGGATTTTCCCTTTCTTCAAGAGCCTTCTTTTCCGCCTCTTTGCGCAATTTCTCTTCCAGTTCAATGTCTCGTATATTTTTTCTGTAAGTTAGGTCAACTTTTAAATCCCAACTAACCGTTTCCTCCCAGTTTGAGCGAACTTTTACAACCTCATTTACATAAGCCACTTTTTCAGGCTGGTATTTATCCTGGTAACTTCCACTATCCCACTTGCCATTACCATTTTCGTCGTATATAACTTTTACTTTATATTTTTCGGGTCCTACATAATCAAAAATTACTGTCTGGTCTTTGTCTGCTACACGTTGTGCAATAACAGCCTCTTCATCGTTATTTTTTAGCAACTGTACAACCATCGGACATTTTACATTGGTTAATTCCAGCAAAACTTTACCATAATAATCTGCCTCGCGAGTTTTAAATTTTCTGCTTAGTTTTTTGCTCGTTATTCCATAAATATTCTCGCAGGCAGCCGAATCTATTTCCAATGTATAACTCGTTTCAGCCTCCCATTTATAGTTAATAGAGTAACTTCTCCATTTTGCAGTATCTTTTTCGAAACTAAAACTCAGAGGTGTTTTTAGCGTATCTTCAGATAAAAAGAGGCTAACTTTTGTACTGTCGAAAAAACTAATCGGTTCGGGAACTATCAACTTAATAGTTCCGTTTAAATCGAAATTCGATCCTTTTATATTTGCCACCCAATCAAATTGTGGAATTGGCTCTGGTCCATCCTCCTCCTCATCTTCTTTTCTTGTCCTTTTCTTTTTCTTAGTTTTTTCCACAACCTTATCAGAGAAATTCATTTCAATTGTATCTTTTTGAACATACAATTGAGCAGCCGAGTCTAACTGATAATAAGACAATTCCATAAACAAGGTGTCAAATCTGGCTACTGTGGTATCTGCAATCCATAAAACCAATGAATCCATTTTTTCGTTGGGTTCCATTATATACCAGTCGGTTGCATCATTTCCAATCAACCGAACATCAAATGTATCCTCAACCGATTCATTAAAAAAGAAACTACACTGATATCGGCTATCTCTTTTATATGAATCTAAATATTGCTCGAAAATATCTTCTGTAAAATGACGCAAGTAAAGTGGGTCTGGAGAAAAATGAGTATGCCCAACAATCATTAACGAATCTACACCTTTTGCAAGCGTATCCAGCTCTTCATGATAATCAACCGAGGGCACTATTAATGTATCTAAAAATGCTATTTCCTCTGCACCTTCATTATACAATAAATCGTTATTGGCGTCATTCAACGAAAAAATATCATACGTTCCGGGTGCAATGTTGTCGATCATAAAAAGGCCGGTTTCATCAGTTTTGGCAATATAATTTGGTCGTACAGTATAAACTGCCGAGTCGTGCAAATTCTCTTGAAGCAAAACCAATCCACTTTCAATGGGCTCCAGATTAAATGCATTCATAACCCGCCCAGCCACACGCAACGAATCATAAACATCGCCAGTACTAAACGAAAACCGCATGTTTACATACGGGTTTTTCTCGTTATTATCCGATATCGAATTTTTAAAATCTAGAGAATAGGTTGTGCTATCCTTCAATTCTTCGTTAAACTGAATAACCAACGATTTTCCTTTTGTACGAATAATAGGTCGTTTCTCCAATGGAGGCGAAATTACCAATAACTCCGAAACCCCTTCTGGAACAATGTATTCATCGAAGGTCAAACTTATGTTATCTCCTTTGTAATTCAGCGCTTTATATTCGGGTGAAGTCTCCACCAATACTGGAGGAATTGAATCTCGCGGACCACCAGTTGGCATTCCCTGGCTGGCACACGACGAAATAATAACAACCCACGCTAAAGCGGCTATTATTAACAATGGTATTTTTCCCTTAATTTGCATCTTTTTAAAATGGGTACAAACATACAAATTCCTGCAAACATTGAATGTTATGTGTTGTTAAATATAACAGAGGCAACAGTAAATTATCTTAATGAACAGCAAACAAAACCATACCAACAATACACAGAAATTCGACACTGCATTTATAAATCCTTGTATTGACAGGATTTTAGAAGCAATTGAGCAACAGAATAACGGATCGAGAGTTTTACTTGTGTTCGAAAATCCTTTAAACAGAGCCGATAACTTTCAGCTAACAGAAACATTTCCCTTGCACTTTTTTGATTTTCCGCATGCCATTAAAACAAATAAGTTGTGGAAAAATCTATTTTTACTCTGTCCTCATTTGGTTCAAGCTCAAAAAGTAATTTACTCTCACTCCAACAAAATAAAAACCAAGGCAAAATTTACTGATATTCTGTTCAAAAATCAATTCAATACTAAATCTGCTTTTATCGACCAAAAGAGACCCAACAATCTTTCGTTTATAAAAATGAAGAATTTAAAAGGCGTAATTTTTCAGGAATTCAAAATTAATGTCTCCAGACTTTTTATAGAGTTATTGAAATATTTTGAATTAAACGGTGGAAAAATTCTATTAAAAGCTTACCGCCCCGAAGAGATCACAACCCTAATTCAATGCACTTCAACAAACAAGTATAGTTATGTTCTTGATGTTGAAGTACCCACCAACTTTGCGTGGGTAACTCAGGTTAACAAAGCTACTTTTCGTTTTATTGAAAAAGAAAATAAACTTCAGGTTGACACAGTAAATAGATTCTCAAGTAAACTTTTGAAAGAAGGAGTTTTAAATGAAACCAAAAAACTTATTTCATTTGAACCAAACACTGCAAAAGAGATAGAACTCACCTCATTTCTTTCCATTCAAACCTTAAAGAATATTTTTAAAGTAATCAACAAAACTTTGCCGGGTAGTTTTAATAATACTCAAATTAAAGACAATTATGAACTTAGTTTAGAAAAATTCGACATTGCAAAACAGACCGGAATAAGTTATCCCGATTTTAAAGTTTTATTTCATAGGTACGGAACCGGAATTGACGAAATGATAAATGAAGCGTACGAAAAAATGAATAAAATTCGTAACCCTCAAAAAATTTGGGAAATGGTGGAAAACGAATTTCAAATTAAATACGAGTGGAAAAATTAGAACTTTAATAAACAGCCAATTTAAATTAGAAGCAAAATTCTATCTTTACTGCTTATTCAACTAAAATCAACCAAAATGAATATCAGCAAAATCACTATTTTTTGTCTTTCAATCTTGTGTGTTTTAACAGCATTTGCACAAAAAGGCGAACCCCCTGTAAAAGCTCCGTTCGAAAAATTAGACCTTTATTGTGTAAACGATTGGTGGAATAATGCAGAAGAAGTAAAAAATAATCCGAAACGAATTATTGATGTGGATGTTCCACGCGACGAAGTAATTTGTTTTGGTATGTACACCGTTCAAAATGGTGTGATGAAAATGACTGCACAGCTTTTCCCACTCTACCCAAAAGAGAGCCGAAAAGTTGTTCTCGAACTTAAGAAAAATGGAAAATGGAAAAAAGTAGCAACTGAAAAGATCAATGATATTGGTTGGTCGACACTGTTCCGAATTGAAAACTGGGATGAAACAACAGATGTTGCCTACCGATTACGACATGGCGAAAAAGCGATGTTTGAAGGTTTAATTCGCAGAAACCCAAAAGATAAATCTGAAATAGTTGTTGCGTCGTTAAATTGTAATTCCAATCAAACCCGCGGTTCCCGAGAGGAATATGTTCGCAATTTAAAACATTTAGATCCCGACTTACTCTTTTTTGCCGGTGATCAAAGTTACGACCACAAAGAACACACTGCAGCCTGGTTGCTTTTTGGCATCCAATTTCGCGAAGTTTTCTGCGATCGTCCTTGTATTACTATTCCCGACGATCACGACATTGGCCAGGGAAATCTTTGGGGAGAAAATGGGAAAAAGTCATTAACTCCGGCTGGCAACGATGGAGGTTATTTTTATCATCATGAATACATTAAAATGGTGGAGCGCTGCCAAACTTCGCATCTGCCAGATGCCTTTGATCCAACTCCAATAGAACAGGGAATTGGCGTGTATTATACAAATATCAACATCGGCGGTGTAGATTTTGCAATTGTTGAAGATCGCAAATTCAAAACCGGACCGGCAGGAACTATCCCTCAAATGGGACCTCGCCCAGATCACATTCGCGATCCTAACTACGATCCCAATACCATTGATTTAGAGGGTTTAAAATTATTGGGCGACAGACAGATTAAATTTTTAGAAGAGTGGGGAACACAATGGAATGGAGTTTCTTTGAAAGCAGTATTGTCGCAAACTGGTTTTTGTGGAGGAGCCCATCGTCATGGAAATTTCAAAAACTTATTACATGCCGATTTAGATAGTAATGGCTGGCCACAAACCGGACGCAAAAAGGCTTTGCGTGCTATTCGTGCTGCGGGAGCTGTTCATTTGGCAGGAGATCAACACATTGCTACGTTAATTCATCATGGAATAGACGAACACTGCGATGGTCCTTTTGCTTTTGTGTCTCCGGCAATGGTAAATAATTATTACAGCCGTTGGTGGCATCCCGAAGATGAAAAGTCTGGAAAAAATCCTGAACCCGGAAATAAACTACCATTTAATGGTGATTATTTAGATGGAATGGGTAATAAAATTACAATGGTTGCATACGCAAATCCTGAAGAAAAAATTACTCGAGGAGGTTTTGGACTGGTTCGTTTTAACAAAGCAAAAAAGAGTGTGACTTTCGAAAGTTGGGATCGTACATGCGATGTTACCAAATCTGGTGCAAAACAGATGCCGGGTTGGCCACGCACTATTCGCCAGGATGGAACCAAGAACAATTATCCGGTTTGGAAGCTTGATCCTATTCAATAAGTAATATGAAACGAGCATGTAAAAGATTTTGAACACAGGAGGATCATTACAAGCGAGTTACATCGAATACCTTTAAAAATTTACAATTATAATGAGATGAAAAAATGGGGGATTGGTGTACTATTGGTTGTAATTGTTGCAGGGCTGTATTATATCGAGTTCAGCAAAATTGACACAGGAAATTTAGAGACAGTGCCAACTCTCGACGAATTAGAATTTGACAGTGCGACCCGGAATTGGGACAACTTTTACCGGGTTCGCGCTACGATAATAGATGGACAGTCAGCGAAATTTTCCATTCCCGAAAACCTTAAATTGATGGTTGGAAAAGAGATGGAATTATCCGGGGCTGCAGTTTTCTTTAGTCCGGGATGTACAGCTAAAGGCGATAAAATTGCTGTCCACTCCTTTTTTCTTCTTCCCACACTCGGTTTGGCAAATGCCTGCGAACACTTACCCGAAATAGCCATGCGTTGGACGATACAAATTAATATTGAAAATGATTGGATAATTTCGCGTGACGACATGATTCAGACTTTGGTAAATGTAAAAGGCGATTTCAGGATAGATACCAAAAAACCTTACGATGCTGCCTTTTTTATTGATCATGCAGCAGTTCAATTAATAATAAACGAGGAGGAGCCAAATTGATTACTATTCTTTATAATACCATGTTGGAGTCGGCTCCATACATTGTACTTGGATTTCTAATTGCCGGAATTATTCGGTTTTGGGTGCCAACAAACGTACTTCAGCAACATTTGGGAGGCCGAACTTCCAGCTCACTTTTTAAATCGGTTAGTGTGGGTTGTGTTCTACCGCTTTGTTCTTGCGGAACAATTCCTCTGGGAATTGGCCTTTTTCGAAGTGGGGCAGCCATTGGAAATATGCTTGCATTTATGACTTCCACACCTATTTTATCTCCTGTTTTAGTAACAATTTCGTTAAAACTCCTTGGTTGGAAACTTACTGCGGTTTTAATAATTGCAGCTATTGTTGGCTCATTTTTTATTGGATGGATTGGAAACAGAATATTTAAAAATCCTGCAGAAGAAAAAGTAAAAAATAAAACACAAGATGTCTATATCAGAACAATTAAAACGAAAGAACCCAATGCAAAATTTTTTAAAGCTATAAAATGGTCGTTTTTTGAATTGGGTGCAGATATAAGTGTTGATATTTTAATAGGACTGGGAATTGCCTCTTTATTGTTAGCAGTGCTGCCGTTGCAATGGATTTCTACATGGCTTGGGCAGCAAGACATTACCACCCTATTATACGTAATAATATTAGGAATTCCGGTTTACGCTTGCAGCATTCCTTCTATCCCGGTGGTTCAAGGGCTATTGTTATTAGGAGCTTCGCCCGGAGCTGCCATTGCATACATGATTGCCGGTCCGGCAACAAATCTTGGCGAACTAAATGCCATTCGACAATCGATGGGATTACGACCATCTATTTTTTATGCACTTGCATTAATAGTTGCAGCATTGACTGCTGGTTTAATAACCGACCAATTTGTTTTTCCAGACTATCAATACCACGCTTTTCGGGTTCAAGGCGAACTGGTTGTGCAACAATGTTGCGTGCCATTAATTTTTGGCGATCGCATTGGCGATCCTGGAATGACAGTAAATATTCCAACCTGGCATTATCCGTTTGGAGCAATTCTTTTTGCCATAATTTCTTTTGGTCTTGTAAAAAAATTACGCTTCTTTTTTATCAATCCATGTAAAGGATGTACCTGGAAAGCTTATGGAGCAAACGGAACTTGTGGTTCTAAATGTCATGTCCGCCGTAAATACGAATTTGTTCATCGGAATTTTTAACAATCCCCTTTTACCAAATTAATAAATGCGATTGCCTCTGTTATTATATGCATTTATTATACCTTGTACCTCAGAAAATATCAATTGTAGCAATGGCAAAAAAGAAAAAAAAGTTCCAAAAAAAACGGGCTTCAGGAACATTCAATAAGAAAAAATTAAAAACTGAAATTCTTGCAATTCTTTACGAAGAACCGGGGAAAACGGTAAACTACAAACAAATTTCAACTTGGCTTGGCGTTAAAGATATTGAAACCCGCAAACTGATAGATGTAGTTTTACAGGAGCTAAACGATGATGATTATCTGGATCAGATTTCGCGTGGAAAATATAAACTAAAAGCTAAAACAGGAACGGTAAGTGGAGTTGTGGAGTTACAACCACAAGGATTTGCTTATGTAAACAGCGATGAAGTGGATCGTCCGGTACTTATCTCTTCGCGCAATTTAAAACATGCCATGGCTGGCGATAAAGTTCGGGTAAGAATTTACGCTCGCCGTAAAAAACATGATTTAGAGGGTGAAATAATTGAAATTTTAGAACGGGCAAAAACAGTGTTTGTTGGAATCGTTCAGATTTCACGCAACTTTGCATTTTTAAATCCAGCTGGGAAAGTAGGTTTCGATATTTTTATTCCGCTTGAAAAACTGAACGGCGCAAAAAATGGACAAAGAGCCATTGCTGAAATTAACGAGTGGCCGGAAAATGCACGCAGTCCGTTTGGGAAAATAATTGAAGTTTTAGGAGATGTTGGCGACAACGATGCAGAAATGCACTCCATTTTAGCTCAATTTGAATTGCCACATAAATTTCCGGAAAATGTAGACAAAGCGGCAGAAAAAATTCCGTTGGAAATTCCAAAAGAAGAAATTAAAAAACGCCGCGATGTGCGCAACATTACCACTTTCACAATTGATCCGGCAGATGCCAAAGATTTTGACGATGCACTTTCTTTACAGAAACTGGAAAACGGAAACTGGGAAGTTAGCGTTCACATAGCCGACGTAACTCATTATGTGGTCCCAAAAACGATTATTGAAGAAGAGGCGCAAAGTCGTGCAACTTCGGTTTATTTAGTAGATCGAGTGGTTCCGATGCTACCAGAGCGCCTTTCAAACGGGGTTTGCTCGTTGCGTCCAAACGAAGATAAACTCTGCTTTTCAGCCATTTTTGAAATAGACGATCAGGCAAATATTAACAACGAGTGGTTTGGAAAAACTGTAATTCATTCAGACAGACGTTTTGCGTATGAAGAGGCACAGAAAATTATTGAAACCGGCGAAGGCGATTATTCAAATGAAATTCTAACCCTGAATAATCTAGCAAAACAACTTCGAGACAAACGGTTTAAAAAAGGGTCGATTGCATTCGAACGCTTTGAACTCAAATTTAAAATAGACGAAAAGGGGAAACCACTTTCTGTCTATTTTAACGAAGCAAAAGATTCGAACAAACTAATTGAAGAATTTATGCTGCTCGCCAATAAAAAGGTGGCAGAA
This sequence comes from Bacteroidota bacterium, assembly GCA_013203755.1. Lineage (GTDB taxonomy): Bacteria > Bacteroidota > Bacteroidia > Bacteroidales > Prolixibacteraceae > Draconibacterium. The sequence continues at coordinate 4,861 of JABMPI010000337.1, read as the reverse complement.
TTTATAGGAAGAAAACAGGACAATAAAACACCCAAAACTTTTGTTTATCGAATTCACGACAAGCCCGATCCTGAAAAACTGGAATCGTTAAATACTTTTATTCAACGGTTTGGATATGGTTTACAACTAACCACTCCTAAATCTATTACCGATTCGCTCAACAATTTACTTACAAATGTTAAAGGGAAAAAGGAACAAAATTTAGTTGAAACTCTTGCCATTAGAACCATGGCGAAAGCTGCATATTCCACTCGTAATATTGGGCATTATGGCTTATCTTTTGAATACTATTCGCATTTTACTTCGCCAATTCGACGCTACCCGGATATGATGGTACACCGCCTGCTTGAAAAGTATCTGGCAAACGAACGATCGGCAAACGAGCAGAAATATGAAAGTTTATGCAAGCACTCATCCGAAATGGAAACCAAAGCTGCAAATGCAGAACGCGCTTCTATAAAATACAAGCAAGTTGAGTTTATGCAGGATCATGTGGGTAAAGTTTATCCTGGTGTAATTTCTGGAATTACCGATTGGGGCATTTATGTGGAACTTTTAAATAAAATTGAAGGCATGGTCCCACTTCGGGAATTGGTAGATGACTTTTATATTTTAGATGAAAAAAACTATGCTCTGGTTGGTAAACATTCTAATAAAACCTATCGGTTAGGCGACGAAGTAACCGTTAAAATCTGGCGTACAAACCTCGAGCGAAAACAACTTGATTTTTTATTGACAGAAAATGAGGAAATAGACAGTTTCGACTAGCAACCAATTATAATTCACCTATTTACAAGTACTGTGGGGCTTTTAAATAAAAATCGTCCATTTGACTAAAAAGTTCAAATTTGTTTTTATGGATGAAATAAATAGTTATATTTGTTTTCTAAATTTAATAAAGCAAAAGAGGAAAAATGCAAACTAAAACCGAAAACGGGAATAAAAAAGACCAAAACAGAGAGAATATTCTAAAAATTGCCCGCGAAATTTTTAGTAAATACGGCTTTAAAAAAACTACCCTCGACGACATTGCCAATGCGGTTCGTAAAGGCAAAAGTTCTCTTTATTATTATTTTAAAAGTAAAGAAGATCTTTTTCAGGCGGTAATAATGAAAGAGGTTGATATTCTGGCTCGCGAACTTGAAATTGTAATCAATCGCAACACTGACCCGGTAGATAAACTTCGCGATTATATTTTAACCAAATTGGCAACTTTTAGAAGCCTGGCAAATTTTTACCATGCAATTGAAAACGATGTTACGGCAGTAGGTTTCATCGACGAAATTAAATTACGTTACGAGCAAGATGAAATACGAATGATTAAGAGAATACTGATTGAAGGTGTTCGCAAAAATGAATTTGAAATTTACGATTTTAATTTGGCTGCCATTGGAATTACCACTGCAATTAAAGGACTGGAAATGCCACTTACAGCTGGAAACTACGGAGATGTAAACCTGGAACGTAGTGTAGATATTATTTTAAAAATTATGTGTTACGGGATTATGAAAAGATAATAATCTGGTTTTATATTTTACAATATTTAAAAAGGAGCTAATTGAAATGAAATTCAATTAGCTCCTTTTCTTTTTTGATTGATAAATTCAAACCACTTTATTGTCCAATCTATTTTTTGCCAATATTTTCGATAACGGCATTTAATAAAGTTTTTTCGTGGTCGGCACTAAATTCCCAAAACATTACTCCTGCCAATCCCTTTTGTTTCAAATATTCTATTTTATATTGAATTGATTCCTCATCCTCGTATGAAATAAATGTTTTCTCTTCGGCATTCCACAAATAAGGAGCTTTTGCATCATCGTCCCAGAAACGCTTAAATCCATTAACATTTATATTCTCATAAAAATTATCGTAGTCAATTCCCATTCCAACCGTTTCGGCATCTTTAAACAAAACCTCATCATTATCGGCTTTTACCCCTTCCCAAATGCGGCCATAAAAAGGGATCCCAAGATTTATTTGTTCGGCAGGGAAACCAGCTTTCACATGCATATCCACTGCATTTATTACACTATTCATATCCATTTCTGGTTTTGCCGAAGGCCGGTGATTACTGTGATGCCCGGTTACTTTATGCAAACCGTTATAAAAGTCATAGGTCATTATATTCAAAAAATCAATATACTTATGAATTTCGTTTAGTTCAGTATTTTTTACATACGCCTGGTCTGCTCCTGTAGCAATTGCAAGTAAATAATGTTTGCCTTTTCCCTCTTTTTTAGCCAATAAATCTAACTGCTCCCGAACTGCTTTCAGCATTAAAGTAAGATTTTGCACATCTTCAGGGCGATGAACATTTCCTGCACCAATTTGATTAGGATATTCCCAATCGAGGTCGATACCATCTAAATTATATTTTTCCACAAAAACCGCACAACTCTTTGCAAATTTCAAACGCGACTCGGCAGTTAAAGCGGCATCCGAGAATCCTTTAGACCACGACCAGCCACCCACAGAAACTAAAATTTTTAAATCAGGATTTTTCGATTTCAAACTATTTAAAGCATAAATATCTTTTGGCGTTAGGTTTTTACCATCAATTTTTGTGGTGTCAAAAACTGCTTCTCCATCACGAATATTGCCAAATGCATAATTTATATGTGTAATTCCTGAAACATCAATAGTTGTGAAATCAAAATCACGGTAGCCAGCAACGTATGCAACTACCATGTATTTCTTTTCTGGTTGAACAGTTTGATTTTCAGTTTTGGTTTTTTTCTCAGCTAACTTACAATTACTAAACAAAAAAATAATGGCTATTATGGCTATTGGGAGATAGAAATTTTTATTTATCATAATTATTAGATTTTATTCAATAAAAAGACAAATATATATTTAAGTAGTTCAACTTTATAAAATATTTTAAAAATTAGCCTACTTTATTCACAATTAAAATTAGTTAATGTAATTTCGGCGCAATTAAATATTCAAATAATAAATTGATGACCAAAGAAAAAACAAACCAAACAAAACCGGTTTATTGGATTCCAACGGCATATTTTGCAATGGGTTTACCTTTTGTTGTACTGGCACAATCCACTGCAATTATGTATAAAAATATGGGGATTTCCGACACTCAGATTGCATTCTGGACCTCATTAATTATGCTGCCATGGACACTGAAGCCACTCTGGAGTCCTGTACTGGAAATGTTTAAATCGAAGAAATTTTTTGTGGTTACCAGTCAATTTGTAACTGGAATTACCTTTGCATTGGTAGCTTTGTCGCTCCCATTTAACAACTATTTTACCTATTCCATTGCACTTTTAGGAATTATTGCCTTTAGTGGTGCTACAAACGATATTGCTACCGATGGCGTTTACCTGCATGATTTATCGACGAAACTACAGGCCGAATACATCGGCTGGCAGGGGGCATCGTACAACATTGGAAAACTGGCGGCTTATGGAGGATTTGTTACTCTGGCAGGGATACTCGAAAAATCTATGGGCGTTGTAAATGCCTGGATGGCAGTTATGTTTGGTATTGCTGCGGTTATGATTCTAGCAGGTCTATACCACAGCCGAATGCTGCCAAAAGGAGGAAATACAACCACCGAAGTTACTTCGTTAAAAGATGGTTTTGCAACTCTTTGGGATGTTCTAAAAACCTTTTTTCAGAAAAAATATATTTACTGGTACATTGCCTTTATACTTCTTTACCGATTTGCTGAAGGTTTTGCGATTAAAATTGCGCCACTATTTTTTAAAGCTGCTGTTGCCGATGGCGGACTAGGATTATCAACTGCTCAAATTGGTGTTATTTATGGAACATTCGGAACGGTTGCCTTCGTATTAGGCTCGTTACTGGCAGGTTACTACATTGCCAAACGTGGACTAAAAAAGGCACTTATGGTTTTGGTAGCTTCGTTTAATATTCCATTTATAGTTTTTGCTTTTTTATCCAGTTCTCAACCCGATAACCTTTATATTATTACTGCGGCGGTTACTTTCGAATACCTTGGATATGGTTTTGGTTTTGTAGGACTTATGTTATTTATGATGCAACAGGTTGCTCCGGGAAAATACAAAATGGCGCACTATGCATTTGCCACCGGAATTATGAACCTTGGATTTATGATCCCATCAATGCTAAGCGGATATTTTAGCGATATGCTGGGCTACAAAGTATATTTTATTTGGGTGCTGGTAGCAACCATCCCAGTTTTTCTTGCTGCGTATTTTGTACCTTTCGGACACCTCGATAATAAAGAACAACTGGAACTTGAAAATTCAACAACTAAATAAAAACATACTAAAATGACAACAAAAGCAAATATACCTTTTGAAGAACGCCCACAAGGATCGACCGATGTTATGTGGCGTTACTCGCAAAATCCGGTAATTGGCCGGTATCATATTCCTACATCAAACAGTATTTTTAACAGTGCGGTTGTACCTTTTAAAAATGGATTTGCCGGTGTTTTCCGTTGCGATAACAAAGCAGTGCAAATGAATATTTTTGCAGGTTTTAGCACCGATGGAATCAATTGGGACATCAATCACGATCCCATTGAAATGGTTGCGGGAAATACAGAAATGATAGAGTCGGATTATAAATACGACCCGCGCGTTACTTTTATTGAAGACCGGTACTGGGTAACCTGGTGTAATGGATACAACGGTCCAACTATTGGCATTGCCTACACTTTCGACTTTGTAACTTTTCACCAGTGCGAAAATGCCTTTTTGCCGTTTAACCGAAATGGTGTTTTATTCCCCGAAAAAATTGATGGAAAATTTGCAATGTTAAGTCGCCCAAGTGACAATGGGCACACACCTTTTGGCGATATTTATATTAGTTACAGACCCGACATGAAATATAGGGGAGAACACCGTAG
>JABMPI010000336.1 GCA_013203755.1 Bacteroidota bacterium | reverse complement strand
GTATAATGCAGCCCGGAAGCATTAATATCTCTACCCGGAGCATTTTTTTCAAACCACAATGTATAATCACATTTCTCAGATCCTTTTATTGCTGTATGCCAGGCCTCCTCAAGTTCAATGGTTTGGTAGCCGTGCTTATTGCGCATTGGGGTAAAATGGTTTTTACCAACTGCATGCGTTCGATAACCAGCTTCAGTAAATAATTTTGGTAATTCGTACCGGAATTCAGGAATTGGAGTATAGCCCAATTGTCCGCTTTGCCAGGGGCTCATGCCTGTTATAATGCTTGCTCTTGCAGGTAAACAAGATGGAATTGACGCATATGCATTTGTAAATAACACGCCCTCTCCGGCAAGCTTGTCAAGGTTGGGAGTTTTTAACCATGTGGCACCATCAGCACCAATACAGTCCCCACGATGTTGGTCGCCCATAATAAACAAGATGTTTAACTTTCTTTCATCTTTCGAATTTATTTGCCCGAATAATGAATTTGAAAAGCCAAAACAACTAACTATCAATATTATTTTACACCAACTGCCCTTCATCCTATAATCTAATTTTTAGCATCTTTCACCACAGATTCAATTTCAATAGAAATACCGCCTTTATTTTTACTCTCTTCAGCAGCTTGCATAAAGGCAAATATTTCCAATGTTTCTTCTATGGATATTGGAGCTTTACCACTTTCATAAAATTCGCATATTTTAACAAGCAATGGCTCGTACCCCGAATATTTGTTTAACACGGAAATACCTTTTTCACCATAAACCGTAACGCCATAACCACCTTTCCCTTTTCTTATTCCACGGAATGTTCCAATGCGGTCGTCTTCCCAAACACCAACCACAACATCGGTATCTTCGGTAAAAGTTCGCTGAACACTTTTGCATCCTGTCCCCATAATTGTAAATAAAGTCTCTACGCCATGCACGGCATACCAAAACAAATCGGGATGATGTTCTTCGATGTGAGCAGGACTGTACGCTTCGGCGCCAATTACTTCGCCAATTTCACCTTCAGCTATTTCTTTTGCCCCGGTAATATATCTTAATGAAGAAGAAGAGAACAAAGGCACATTGTGTTTTTTTGCCGCATTTGCAATGGCATAAGCATCGGATAAGGCGGCTGCAAAAGGCTTGTCGATAAATACAGGTTTTCCTGCTTTAAATACTGGCATTACTTGTTCAAGATGTTGGTTGCCATCAATGCAGGTGATTAAAACTACATCAACTTTGGTTAACAAATCGTCGATTGAATTAACGATTTCAACACCGTAACTTTTTACGTTTTCGGTGATTTCAGGGATCTTGTTTTTCCATTCCAAAATTTCTTCGGTACCTTTCGGATAAGCGGCAACTACTTTGTACCCGAGGAATTTATCGCCGGCAAGTGGATCGTTTAACGACCTGGTAAAAGCTTCGCTGTGGTCTGTGTCAAGCCCAATCATTCCTATTCTTTTTCCCTTTTCTGTTTTGGAGTTGAAACCTGACACTTTACCTGCAAGCCCTATCCCAATTCCTGCAACTGCAGTGGTTTTTATAAAACTTCTGCGATTTGTATTTTTCATTTGAGTCGATTTATAGTTGAATAATAAAATTCATTACAATGTTTTCTCTACAAATATTTTGAAGGAAATTTCCACGATCCACGGTATTCAGGAATAGCCATTTTTGCTGCTTCTTTATCACCTACAATACTTTCTGTGGCAGGATCAAATTTTATCGATCTTCCCAGTTTCAGCGACAATACACTTAAAGCAATTGGAGCATCAACTTTAATATGGTATTCTGCACAACAAGAAGGCTGTTTACGCGATTTAATGCATTCAACCCATTCCAGTTCGTGGCCCGGCGATGGCGGAATTGATTTGGGAGGTGTTTCCATTCCGTCCATTCGATTGCCTTCCGGTAAAATTACATGAGTATTATAATCGGTCTGCAATGTTCCGTTTACTCCATGGAAATAAATCCCGAGCCTTCGTTTACTTTCCTGTCCGCGCAAAAAATCGAACCCATAACTGTTGGCTGAATTATGCATCCATGTCATGGTTAGTTTCGGATAACGCCAGATAACTTCGTGATTATCATAAGCATCAGCATCATCTTTAATAATGTATCTTCCACCATTTGCACTAATCTCGGTCGGGTAATCAAGGTTGAGCGCCCAAATTGGTAAATCTGTTATATGTGGTGCCATACCCGGAGTCCAGCCGCCACTAAAATTCATCCAGAAGCAGTGATAAAATGCATCTTTAACCAGGTTTGGATTAAAGGATTGCATTGGTGCCGGACCAACCCACATGTCCCAATCCATTCCTTTTGGTATTTTTGTTGTATTATTTCCAGTGCCAATTCCGTTTGGAGCTTCGTTCATAACAAAGAAGGTTCGCACGGTACTAATATCTCCTAAGTTGCCCGAACGCACCAATTCTACCATTCTTCGGTAATGTTCGCTGGCATGAATCTGTGTTCCGATTTGAGAAATAACTTTATGTTTTCTGATTGCATTACGAACTGCAAGACTTTCACCCAAATGCATAGTCATTGGTTTTTGCAGGTAGATATCCAGTCCGGCTTCAGCTGCCTCCACAGCCTGAATGGCATGCCAGTGTGCGGGGGTTGCAATAATCACAGCATCAAGACCTTTGTGTTGCAGCAGTTCCCTGAAATCGGAGTAACCCGTGCAGGTATTTTTATATTTCTCAACAATAGGATCCAATCGCTCTTTCCAAACATCGCAAGCTGCTACAACCACAACATCGGGATGGCTGGTTGCTGCATTAAGATTGGCTTTTCCCAATCCTCCACATCCAATTATACCCAGATTAATTTTATCACTTGCCGCCGGAATACTTTGCCCATTGGTCAACGAAGATTTCAAAATAAGCGGTGCTCCAATTGCAGCAACAGAAGTTGTTTTTACAAACTTTCTTCTTGTAAATGGTGAATTGTTTTTCATGATGATATTAGTTTAGATGATGAATTCAAGTTTTTATTAGTTTAAATTAGTTTTTATTGAATGTAATTATTTTTCCGTTTTCGGAATATTATTTTGAGGAGTTTTCATTGCATGATATGCATCCCAACTTTGTTCTGAGATTACCTTAGTAGGCTTTCCCCCTGCATGTATTATTAGTCTGTAACGCAAAATAAGAGGCACTTCTTTACTTAAAAGATATCTCGTATCCGGAGTAGGAAATGTTGGTTGGACCCAGGCTAAATCAGGGTATTTCCTCCATTCGCCAGGATATTCAGGGTTGTTTTGATGTTGCAATACCATTAAGCCTGAAGCAGTTTTATTTCCTTCAAAAATGCCACTAAAATCGGACCATGCCCGTAATGGTTTTGAGTCTGTTTTATCGGTGAAATAAGAAATATTTTGCTCCTCAGGAGTTTGCATTCTTACATTTAAACCTCCATAACTATTTGTAAATCGGGTAGCAATAGTAACACTATCTTTTAAAGCCAGTAATTTTATGGTTAAATCAATAATTCTGATGTTTGATGATGAATGATAAACTCTGATTATAGCGTGTTCACTAACAATTGCTTCCTTATCTTCCCACATCCACAAATTTTCAGCATCTATTTCAGCAAACACAGGGCCGCTTGTATATTCAATATTTCCCGTAGGTCGGGAGAAAATTCTTTGCAAAGCATAAATATCGGCACGCTGGGTTCCATATTCAACCTCTGGCCAGGCCCAAAAGATACCACGATGATGGGGATGCCCTCCATCTGGCCAATCTCTGGTTAGCATTTCACCATCTAATCCATATAAGGGGTGAATATAATCGCTGCGCGGAACTGAATAAATACTTGAAGTTGTTGTTTTATTGTTCTTTAATTCGGGGTGCGCTTTTAAGTATTCCTCATAATATACGCCCGACATATTTGAAAATTGAAGCTCCTCATCTTTTTTACTCTCAGGACGAATTACATCTTTTTCGTAAACTGTTTGATAATTATATTGAAGTACTTTTTTACCTTCTTCATCAAAAATAACCTGGCCATTATTTGAATCAGTGGAGGCTTGCATTACTGATTTATGTGGTAACTGATTCTCAATTAGTTTAAACTTACGGAGCCCGGGTTCTCCATCAGGTAAAATCATTACCACGGCTGATTTTGTTCCTTTATCGATATTTTCCAATTGAACCGGTATTGAT
>JABMPI010000335.1 GCA_013203755.1 Bacteroidota bacterium | reverse complement strand
TGTAAATGGGTAATCTGAAATTTCTATTTTACCCAATTGCGAGCCGCTTGAGTTGTTATTGTATTTTAAATTTGCGATTATTTCATTTTGTGCAGATACTGTAAAATTGGTAATCGATTTAATTGAATCGTTTAAAACTAATTTTAGCGGTAAGTTTTGATAATTCTGATCTGAACTATTTTTAATACGAACAAAAATTTCCTCTTCCTGATTTATTCGATGCGCCGGCACTTCAACCCAGCACGAATCGATGTATAAATTTGCCACTTGGTTTGGTACGAGCGGCAAATAATAGCTAAAAATAGTTTCATCAGAAAAATTTTCCTGATCGGTAACAGTTTGCTGAAAGTCGGAAATAAAATAGAGACTTTTATCTGTATTTTCAGTTTCTTGAACTTGCATGGCAAACCGATTGTAAATTAGAGAATGCGGAACTACAATTGGCGAAGTTTGAATGGCAGCGACCTGTTGAATAAACTGTTCTTTATTAAAATTGTGTTGATGTTTTGGTTCGAGGTCGTTGGTAAATAACCTGAATTTTGTTCCCGCAGGATAGGCGAGACAAATTTCTACCGCTTTGTTTCTGGCCACTTCCAATAATTGTCCCTGCTCCGACAAAGCATTCATACTAAAAGAGTTGTCGATGTAAACTGCCACTAACTGATTGGCTTGTTTTTTTGCATCCTGGTTGGTTGGAATATAAGGTTGCGAAAATGCAAAAACCAGAAAAATAAGGGTGAGAATTCTGGCTATTAAGAGTAAAAGCTGTTTTATCCTCGACTTCTTTTTCGATTCCTTTTTTATGTCTTTCAGAAAACTAACGTTACTAAAATATACGGTTTTGTATTGCCTGAAACTAAAAAGGTGAATTATTATAGGAATTGCAACTGTAAAAAGTGCAAACAAAAATGTTGGAAAAAGAAATTTCATATTTGAATAACTCTTAATTTTGGTACAAACAAAAGTAAATATTACATTATTTCATTCTTGTCAAGTCAATCATGCAACTTCAAAACGTCATGCTGAATTTATTTCAGTATCTCAATTTCAAACTACAGATTCCGAAATAAATTCGGAATGATGAACCTGAAACAAAGAGATTGACTTGACTTTAGTTTATTTAAAAATAGCAATTTCTTTCTCGCCGTTTGATTTAATAAACCCACGGAACATTCCGCTGGTGTTAAATTCCATTGCAATATTTCCTTTTGCATCAACTGCAATAACACCGCCGGTTCCTTCAAGTTCAGAAAGTTTTTTAATTTCTTCCCGACAAGCTTCCGAAACACTGAGGTTTTTGTATTCCATTAACGCCGAAATATCGCGTGCAAAACCTAAACGAATGTAATATTCTCCGTGACCTGTACACGAAATAGCACATGTTTTATTGTTTGCATAAGTACCTGCTCCAATTATAGGAGCATCGCCAATTCTACCATATTTTTTATTGGTCATTCCGCCAGTTGATGTTCCGGCACTTAGGTTTCCATTTGTGTCTAGCACAGCACACCCAACAGTTCCCATGTTGTCTTTACTTGTTCGTTCACGTTCTTTTTTTAATAACTTTTCTAGTGATTCGTGACGCGATTTAGTGTAGAAATAGGTATTGGGAACAATTTCTAAACCTTGCTTTTTTGCAAATTCAGAAGCACCTTTTCCACTTAAAAAAACATGATCAGAGTTATACATTACTTCGCGAGCTGCATCAATCGGATTTTTTATGTCTTGTACTCCAGCAACTGCTCCAGCATTTAAAGTGTTCCCTTCCATTATTGAGGCATCCAATTCATTTTTTCCGTCGTGCGAAAAAACAGCTCCTTTGCCAGCATTAAATAGAGGGGAGTCTTCCAATATATTTATTACACCAACAACCACATCGGTTGCAGTTGCACCCTCTTTTAGCATTTCTTCACCCAAGTTAAGCGCTTCATTAAGTTTAGCTTTATATTCTAATTGTCGCTCTCCACTAATTTCGGATTTTGCCATCACACCTGCACCACCATGAATTACAATTGCATATTTCTGCTGACTAAATACAGGAGTGCAAATGAATAGTGTCAATACAATAAAAAGTGTTTTTTTGAAGTTCATTTTGATTTTCTATTATTCTTACAAAAATGATATAATAATGCGAAGTTAAAAAATATATGTGCATCGATTTTGTTCTAATTCCCAAGTGAGAATTTGATTTAAAGGAAGTGTTTCAACAACAGAAGATTTTTATTACCGGCTGGCAGCTTCAAAAACAAACGCCTAAATTACCTCGAAATATGAAAATTATTTCGGATTATAAAGAATTTAGAAAATTTTTAAATTAGGGAAGTACCTTATAATGTTTGGTTTGGTGGAGAAGATCTACCTAAAACAACAATGCAAATATCATTATCGATATTTGCATTGTTGTTTACAAACAGAATTGAATATTGTAGATCTATTTTGAAGCCTCAGAAAGCTTACCATAACTATCGCTAAAAACTTCAACGCCACTTAGAAGAGGTAAAACATTTTTGTCAGAAGAATTAAATTGAATGACAAGTTTTTCGTCAATCGAAATATTCTCAAATGTTTTTGTAATTAGTTTATTGTTACCACCCGCTTCTTTTGCAATGTTAAACTCTTTAAGTGCTGTTTTGCCCTGAATATTTACATCGAAAATTCTATCTTTTGCTTTTGCATCCTCTATTTCAGCAAAATAAAGTTTTACCGTGTAAGTTTCATTTTGCATTTTTTCTTTTGCCAAGGTAATTTCAATTTGTTTTACACCATTTATTGCAGAAGCTGCAACATAATTATGCTCATCAGTTTCAATGGTAAACGAATTGGTTCGAATGTATCCAATCTTGTTTTCACTCGCACTGCTACTAATTGTTTTATGCTGTTTTATAAGTGTTGAGTCCGTGGTAATAAAATCAACTTTAATGGGCACATCCGGGCTGTTTCCGCCTACACTGGGATAGTCGATCCATAAAGTATTGTTGTTTGCCATCCGGTCGCCCGGCGCACCCAAATTAATACCCAACTGAACCACCGGTTTTCCACTCCAGTTAAATTCGTTGTTTGTCCAGTATTCTAAATGTGGCATGTGTACAAAGGAGAGCGACGTTTGATTCTGATACGAACATTGGCAAGTTCTGGTGTAATCTGGTGCATTCAACACACCATTGGCAGCAATTAAGTTTGAAGTGCAACCCGATTTAAAACCTCCCAAATTTCCTGTTCCACCATTGGTTTTTAAATCGTAAAAACCGGCAGCTCCTGAACGGAACGAAAGTAGATTTTCACTTCCTATTATATAATTACAACCGTAAGTTCTGGTATATTCCCATTTAATTTTTTCACCGGTAACCGGGTCTGTAC
>JABMPI010000334.1 GCA_013203755.1 Bacteroidota bacterium | reverse complement strand
CTTTAAAAAAGACGGAATAAACTACGCAGTTATTGGACGGGGAATAGCCTATAATTTGGAAATTGGTCTTTCGTTTGTTGAAGATATAATGATTTATGCACCCAAAAAAGGGAAACAAGTTTCGCTAAATCCCACCCGAAATTTTAATCACAACTACATTTTCCCTTCAGCAATATTTTCAGTTATAGAAGAAATTGACTCAAAATACATTCTTGTTTCTTTCGAATATGCAGCTAACCTTTTTGAAACCAACGGAAAAGTTTCGTCGATTGAGTTGGGATTGTCACCTTCTGCTAATGTAAATAAAGTTCAGAAAGAGATTAAAAATATATTGGGTGAAGGGTTTCACGTGAAAAACCAACAAGAACAACACGACTTAATTTTCAAAACTATGAAGTCGGAAAAATGGTCAACTTTTTTAATTCTATTTTTTATTTTAGTTCTTTCGTCCGGAAATATGATAGGTAATCTTACCATGCTTTTTATCGACAAAAAAGAGGATATTCTCATACTTCAAAGTATGGGAGCCACAACGCGACAACTTAAACGAATCTTTCTTTTTGAAGGATGGCTAATATCTCTCTTAGGCGCAATTATTGGAACAATTTTAGGAATTTTTGTTTGTTGGATTCAAATTAAATTCGAAATCATCACCTTTCCTGAAGGTTCATTTGCCGTCTCCGGTTACCCAGTGCAAATTATTTATTCTGATATAATAATTGCTTTTGCCACTGTTCTCCTTATCGGGTTTGTTGTTTCATGGTATCCTGTAAGATTCATTTCAAAAAAATATTTATTGAATCCTTCTTCATAACCCACTCTATTACTTCGCCTTATACAATCTATTCTAAATTACAAATTCTGATTTAAGTTATTATTTCTCAACTCTTTTTATTCTAACTTGCGGCAATAATAATTAATTTAAATTTCTGAAGTGAAAGCAATTGTAAAAAGCAAACCGGAAAAAGGAGTTTGGATGGAGGAAGTTCCTATCCCAACAATAGGCCCCAACGACGTTTTATTAAAAATTAAAAAAGCCGCCATTTGTGGCACCGATCTCCACATTTATAAGTGGGACGAATGGGCACAACAAACTATTAATACTCCCGTAATTATTGGCCACGAATATATGGGAACTGTTGTTGAAATAGGCTCCGAAGTCGACCGCGTAAAAATAGGTGAACGTGTTACCGTTGAAGGTCATATTGCTTGCGGATTTTGTAGAAATTGCCGCCGGGGCAGACAACACATTTGTGACAATACTATCGGAATTGGTGTTACCCGCGATGGAGGTTTTGCTGAATATATTTCAGTTCCTGCAAAAAACGTTCTTCACATCGATGAAAAAATTTCAGATGAAATGATGGCGATTATGGATCCGCTAGGCAATGCAACTCACACAGCACTTTCTTTTCCAATGCTGGGCGAAGATGTTTTAATTACCGGAGTTGGAGGCCCAATTGGCGCAATGGCAGTAGCCATTTGTAAGTTTGCCGGTGCAAGGAACGTAATTGGAACTGATTTAAGCAAATACAGACGCGATTTAGCACGTAAAATGGGTGCTACCCGGGTAATCGACCCTACAAAAGAGAGCATTAAAGAAGCAATGGCTGTGCACGGAATGGTAGCAGGATTCGATATTGGTTTGGAATGTTCCGGTTCTCCGGTAGCATTTAACGACATGGTGAACAACATGTATAATGGTGGTAAAATTAGTCTACTTGGTTTGCTTCCTCAAAAAACACAAATTAACTGGAGTAAACTCATTTTCAAAGGATTAACATTAAAAGGGATTTATGGTCGTGAAATGTACGAAACCTGGTATCACATGGAAATGATGCTAACGTCGGGGTTAGATATTTCACCCATAATAACACATCGTTTTCATGCTGATGACTTCCAAAAAGGCTTTGATATAATGGAAGAGGGGAATTGCGGCAAAATTATTTTAAATTGGGAATAACAAATTTAACGTTGTTCCACGTGAAAAAACAGACAATGTCAACATCCAGTTTCTATAGTCTAACTAAATAGCTACTTTTGCATAAAAGATTATAGTTTGAAAGAAGGATTAGTAATAAAATCGACAGGTAGTTGGTACACCGTTGAAGCCGAAAACGGTGAGACATTTGAGTGCAAAATAAAAGGTAAATTTCGTATTAAAGGAATAAAAAGTACTAATCCGGTTGCTGTTGGCGACCGGGTTGGATATACTTTACAAGCTGTTTCAGCAGACGAAAACTTGCAAAAAATAGGACTAATTACTTCCATCTCACAAAGAAAAAATTACATAATTCGCCGGTCCATAAATCTTTCAAAACAGTCGCATATTATGGCGGCAAACATCGACCAGGCAGTTTTGGTTGCAACCCTGGATTACCCGGTTACAACTACCACATTTATAGATAGATACCTGGCATCTGCTGAAGCTTACAGAATTCCGGTTTTAATAGTTTTTAATAAAACAGACCGTTACAATTCCAATCAAAAAGTTGAGCTTGAATTGCTGAAAAATACCTATGAAACCATTGGGTATAAATGTCTTACAACTTCGGCCAAAGAATCTATCGGATTGAATGAATTAAAGGAAGCTTTAAAAGACAAAACCAATGTAATAAATGGTCATAGTGGAGTTGGAAAATCTACTTTGATTAATATTTTACAACCTGGCTTAAATCTGAAAACTTTAGAGATTTCTGATTCTCACAACACAGGAAAACACACTACCACATATTCCCAACTGTTTAAATTACATTTTGGCGGATACATAATTGACACGCCAGGAATAAAAGCTTTTGGAATGTTGGAGATGGAGCCCTGGGAAATTTCGCACTATTTTACTGAAATTTTTAAAATTTCAGTAAATTGTCAATACAATAATTGCTCACATACTCACGAGCCAAATTGTGCAGTTAAAGTTGCTGTTGAAAATGGAGAAATTGAAAAATCGCGGTTTACTAGTTATTTGGGACTTTTAGAAGGTGATGATAAACATCGAGCCGCATTTTAAAAAAATTAAATTTTAATAGATTTTTTCTATTCCGACGATTCAATAAAACCTCCACCCACTAATCTCTCACCATCGAAGAAAACAGCTGTTTGCCCATCCGCAATCATAGCCTCAGGTTCTAATAAAACCACCTCAGCCCTTACATCATCTAAAATATGAACCTCACAAGGCGTTTGCTGAAGCCGATAACGTACTTTTACTATCAATTGTTTATTACCATTAATATCCTGATTATCAACAAAATAATAATTGTTTATCATGATTTTTGTCTTATACAAATCATCGTATTTTGTAAGTACAATTTCGTTATCATCTAGAGCAATTTTGGCCACAAAAACAGGATAATTAAGATTTAAACCCAATCCGCGCCGCTGACCGATGGTATAGTTCGTAATTCCCTGATGTTTGCCCAAAATCGCTCCATTAGCATCTACAAAATTACCAGGGTTGGATTTTATTCCCTCTTCTTTTAGAAATTTGCGGTAGTCATTTCCGTCTATAAAACAGATTCCAAGACTGTCCTTTTTCTTCGACAAAGTTTTAAATCCACGTTCTTTTGCCATTTGCCTTATCTGAGTTTTATCAAACTTACCAAGTGGAAAAATTAGTTTTTCTATAAGTTCGCGTGGCAATCCCCAAAGAAAAAACGACTGATCCTTATCCGGGTCGGCTCCCTGAAAAATATATTTTCTACCATTATAGTCATCAGTTTTTACGTAATGACCTGTTGCAATAAACTCACAGTTTTCAATATTTGCATATTCCTGCAAGTAAAAAAACTTAATTTTTGGATTACAAAACGCGCACGGAAATGGTGTACGACCCTCTGAATATTCGTCTTTAAAATATTTAATTACGGAGTTTTTAAACTCGGTTTGCAAATTTACCGTTAGGTGTTTAATGTCTAATTTATCGGCCAAAAGTTTTGCATCTCTCGAAATAGTTTCATTTACATGAACAGATCCACCAAACAAAAAAGTAATTCCAACCACATCATAACCCTGTTCTTGCAAAAGCATTGCCGATACAGAACTATCAATTCCGCTACTCATACCAAGTAAAACTCTCTTCCGCATACAATTTATTTATGAAAATGATTCAAAACAATCATTGCTTTTGACTTACCAATACTCTCGATTAGGGCATCCATTTTCTGTTCCTTTATACTTTTAACAGATTTAAAATCCCTAAGCAGAGTTTGAGTTGTCTTCTCTCCTATTCCATTTATTGAGTTTAATTCGGAATTAATAAATGCTTTCGACCTTTTATTTCGATGAAAAGTTATGCCAAATCGGTGCGCCTCGTCACGCAAATATTGAATTATTTTAAGTGTTTCTGAATTTTTATTGATATAAATGGGAACTGAATCCCCCGGAAAATAGATTTCTTCAAGCCTTTTTGCAATGCCAATTATAGAAATTTTACCTCGCAACTCTAATTTATCCAATGCCATTACGGCCGATGAAAGTTGTCCTTTTCCACCATCCACAACTATCAATTGTGGCAATGTTTTTTTCTCTTCAAGCAACCGTTTATATCGCCGATAAACAACTTCCTCCATAGAAGCAAAATCGTTTGCTCCTTCAACAGTTTTAATATTATAATGCCGGTATTCCTTTTTATTTGGTTTACCATTTTTAAATACTACACACGCAGCAACAGGAATAGAACCTTGCAAATTACTATTATCGAAACACTCAATTGTAACTGGTAATTCACTTAATAGCAAATCCTTTTTTATGGTATTTAAAATCCTATCCTCACTTATTTTAGGATTTCTCATTACAGCTTGTTTATCTTTTTCAAGCCTAAAATATTTAGCATTTCGCTGCGAAAGTTCGAGTAATTCTTTCTTCTCCCCTCTTTGTGGAATTTTAAAAACAACCCCTTCAATTACATTTTCAAGTTTTATAGGAACCAGTATTTGCTTTGCATTGCTAAATATTTTTTGCCTAATATCTACAATTCCAGACAGTAAAAGTTCGTCTTTAGTTTCATCTAAAACCTTTTTTATTTCCAAAGTAAACGTTTGTATTATAGCACCCTTTATTACTTTCAGGTAGTTGACAAAAGCATACTTATCATCCTCTTCAATAGAAAAGACATCAATATCCGTAATATTAGGCGAAACAATAGTAGACCGGCTTTGATAGCGTTTTAGAGAGTCATATTTCTCCTTAATATTAATAGCTTCCTCAAATTTAAGGTTCTCCGACAATTGCTTCATCAAATCCTTTAAATGTTTAATAACCCCTGAAACATTACCTTTTACAATATTGGTAATATCTACTATTCCTTCGTTATACTTATCTTCAGGAAAATGTCCTTCGCAAGGCCCAGTGCAATTACCAATATGGTATTCCAAACAAACCTTATATTTTTTATTTCTAATATTTTCTTCTGTTAAAACATAATTACAAGTTCTTAATTTATACTCCGATTTAAAGAGTTCTAATAAGGTTCGAACCGTGTAAACAGATGTGTACGGTCCAAAATATTTAGAACCATCCCGAACCAGATTTCTTGTTTTAAAAACGCGAGGAAAAGGTTCGTTCTTTACGCAAATCCATGGAAAACTTTTATCGTCTTTTAATTGAATATTATAACGCGGCTGATACTTTTTAATAAGGTTATTTTCCAACAACAATGCATCTTGTTCGCTCTGCACAACCATGTGTTTTATGTCCACAATATTGCGAACCAAAATGGCTGTTTTCCGATGCTCATGAATTTTGGAAAAATAAGAAGAAACTCGTTTTTTTAAATCCTTGGCTTTCCCAATATATATAATAGTCCCCCCATTATCGAAGTATTGGTAAATTCCAGGTTTGTTGGGCAAAACCTTTATTAGAGATTTTAGGTAATCAATATTACTATTTACCGTTTTATACTTCATGGGTTTTTACTTGTAACACATGCGAACTTGCTAAAAATTCTATTTCTTCAATTTACCAAAACTTCAAAGTTTTTCAACTATGAATATTTAACAAGAATTTGATTTTCGTATTTATATATTTCTTCCTTTTTGGGAGTATCAATAAATTCAAGGTCGATAATAAAACTAAAGTAAATTTGTTTTACTCCTTGTTGTTTTAATAAATGTAAAGCAGCCAAGGCACTTCCACCGGTCGCGAGCAAATCATCATGAATTAAAACTACATCATTTTCGTTTATTGCATCAATGTGCATTTCAACTTTATCTGTGCCGTATTCCAATTCATAAGTTTCACTAATTACCTCAGCCGGCAGTTTATTCTTTTTGCGAACAGGGACAAAACCAGCATCCAGTTTTCCTGCTATTGCTCCACCACAAATAAAACCTCTGGCCTCTAAACCCACAACTTTTGTAATACCTTTTCCTTTAAATTTATCCACAACCGAATCAATAACAAAATTCAATGCTTCCGGATTATTAATAAGCGTAGTAATATCTTTAAAATTAATACCCTCTTTCGGATAGTCTTGTATCTCTCTAATCTCTTTTTTTAAGTCCATATAATTTTTTGCAATTTGTTCCACGTGAAACACTATCTTCCCAACAATACAAGAAGTACATTTATGTCGGATGGTGAAACTCCTGAAATTCGTTTGGCGTGACCAATGGTTTTTGGATTTACACTTTCCAACTTTTGTCGCGCCTCGGTTGAAATAGATTTTAATTCACTATAATTAAATCTACTTTCAATATTTATATTTTCAAATTTATCTAACTTTTCGGCTAACAGCTTTTCCCGATTTATGTAGCCTTCATATTTTATCGAAATTTCTGCTCCTTCTATTATTTCCATCTTTCTTGCCTCCGGAACCCTTTCCAGAAACAATTTAAATGGGGTAATGCATTCAATCAACTCGAATATTGAAATCTGAGGGCGCAAAATTATATCATAAAGTTTAACACCTTGCTTTAATTCTGACGTTCCTTTTTTCGTAAGTAACTCATTTACAAAGCGTGGCTTAATACTAAACTCCTTAGTGAACTTAATTAATTCTGAAATTAAGTTCTCTTTTTCGTTTAGTAATTCTAAACGTTCCAGAGAAGCCAAACCCAATTTATAAGATTTTTCAGTTAATCTAATATCCGCATTGTCCTGACGTAACAAAATTCTGAATTCCGCCCTACTCGTAAACATGCGATACGGTTCATCAACACCTTTGGTAACTAAATCGTCAATTAAACCTCCAATATATGCCTCATTCCTTTTTAAGACAAATTCCTCTTTTATATCCTGAGCTTTTAAATGAGAATTTATTCCTGCCATTATTCCCTGAGCACCCGCTTCTTCATATCCGGTAGTTCCATTTATTTGACCAGCAAAAAACAAATTTTCAACAATCCTGGTTTCCAACGAATGATACAACTGAGTAGGTTCAAAATAATCGTATTCGATTGCATAACCCGGTCTGAAAATTTTTGCATTCTCTAATCCAACAATTTTTTGCAAACCTCTATATTGAACATCCCATGGCAACGACGATGAAAATCCGTTCAAATAATATTCAATTGTTTTTTCACCTTCAGGTTCCAAAAAAAGCTGATGTTTTTCTTTTGCAGCAAAAGTTATCAGTTTAGATTCTATACTCGGACAATATCTTGGTCCGGTACTTTGAATTGTACCATCAAACATTGGCGACTCTTCAAAACCTTTTTCCAATTCATTGTGCACTTCTTTATTTGTATGAGTAATCCAACACGAACGCTGTTTTAATTTACTTTTAGTATCCGGTAAATAGGAAAATTTATAATGTCCAACATCTCCCTTTTGCTCCTCACAAACAGAAAAATCAATACTTCTCCCATCAATACGAACCGGAGTTCCCGTTTTTTACCTACCGGTTTTAAAACCCAATTCAGCCAGTTGTTCCGAAATATTATAGGAAGCAGCTTCACCAATTCTTCCACCTTTCATTTTAGCAGCTCCAACATGCATTAAACCGTTCAAAAAGGTACCATTGGTTAAAACAACGGTTTTCGCCTTAAAATCGATACCCATTTTAGTTGTAACACCTTTAACTACTTTATCTTCAACTATAAGTTGCGTAACAGCATCCTGCCACAAATCCAGTGTTTCAATACTTTCTAAGGTATCTCTCCAGAGTTCTGCAAATTTAAATCTATCGTTTTGTGATCGCGGACTCCACATTGCAGGACCTTTCGATTTATTCAACATTCTAAATTGAATAGTAGTTTTATCGGCCAAAATACCGGAGTAACCACCTAAAGCATCAATTTCTCGAACAATTTGTCCTTTTGCAATTCCACCCATAGCAGGATTACACGACATTTGACCATATTTGGTCATGTCCATTGTAATCAGCAATGTTTTGGAACCCAAATTAGCTGCTGCTGCTGCTGCTTCGCATCCGGCATGT
>JABMPI010000333.1 GCA_013203755.1 Bacteroidota bacterium | reverse complement strand
TTTAATTACCATAATTATTGCTTTTGTTTTTGTTGCCATTGGCGATGTAAATTTTGTAGCACAAATTATCTCCATGTTTTTTATGGTTACTTACGGTGCCATTTGCCTAATTTCTCTTTTAGAACATTTTGCTGCCGACCCGGCCTACCGACCTACGTTTCGCTCTAAATGGTACATTTCGCTTATCGGTGCACTTTTCTCCTTCTGGTTGATGTTCAAGATGAATGCACCCTACGCAGCTGTTTCGGTAATAATTATGGGTATGATCTATTACATTGTAATGGTTAACAATGAAGAAAACCAGGGACTAAATAAACTTTTCAGAGGTGTTGTTTTCCAGCTTAGCCGCAAATTACAGATTATGTTACAACGCGCCGACAGCGAAAAAGAGAAAAGCTGGCGACCATTTGGTGTTTGTATTTCACACGATACGTTTAAACGGCGTTCGGCATTCGATATTATGCGCTGGATTTCGTATAAATATGGTTTTGGAACTTACATCCATTTTATAAAAGGTTTACTCAATCAAAAAACCACAAAAGAATCAAAAGAGATACTTGATCGTTTGATTCTGCTTTCGGCAGGCAGTAAAAACAGGGTTTACCTCGACACCATTATCTCACCATCCTACACATCTGCAATTGCCCAGGTAGTGCAACTATCCGGTATTTCGGGAAAAGGAAACAACCTTATTTTATTTGAATTTTCAAGAACCGACCCCAGCAACTTAAAAGAGATTACTGCCAACTATGGATTGGTTGAATCTGCTGGTTTCGACATTTGTATTTTAAACACATCGTACAAAAATTTTGGGTATAAAAATGAACTTCACATTTGGATTAGCCCCGAGGATTATCGGAATGCCAATTTAATGATTTTGCTGGGTTATATTATTTTGGGTCACCCCGACTGGAAAAAAGGGAAAATAAAAATTTTCGCACTCTATCCCAAAGAGTCAATCGAAGAGAAGCGGAAACAACTGATGGAGCTGATAAAAACAGGCCGGTTGCCCATTAGTCCTTCCAACATTTCCATGGTACCCTTTGAAACCGAAAATAAAAAAAACGTAATAATGAAATATTCGGCCGATGCCGATTTAACCTTGATTGGTTTTACCTCGGAAGCGCTTAAAAATATAGAGAAACTTTCTGAAGGTTATCAGGACTTAGGTAACATTCTATTTGTGAGTTCGAATCGGGTTAAGGCAATAAACTAATTTGATTAACCGTTTTTGTAAGTACTTTTTTAGCTTAATTTTGAAAAAAAAAACGAATGGATAGAATCGCAATATTCCCCGGGTCATTTGACCCATTTACCATCGGGCACGAATCGATTGTAAAAAGGGCACTGCCAATTTTCGATAAAATTATAATATCGATTGGTTACAATGCCAATAAAAAATCGTTTTATCCAATTGAAAAAAGATTAAAATGGATCAATCAGGTTTTTCAGGGTGAAGAAAAAATTGAAGTGCAAACTTATGAAGGTTTAACTGTTGATTTTTGCAAAGAAGTGAATGCGAAATACATTTTGCGTGGCATCAGAACGTCTGCCGATTTTGAATACGAGCGCGCCATTGCTCAGGTTAACAAAAAAATGCATCCCGAAATTGAATCGGTTTTTCTGCTAACCTTACCTGAGCACACGCCAATAATGGCAACCATTGTTCGCGATATTGTTTCGCACGGTGGCGATGTGAGCATGTTTATACCAAAGACCTTAGACATAAACGAGTTTAAAGTTGATAAAAAGTAAAACCCTCACAAATGCACAAAATCATTCTGCTGGCTTTCCTTTTTTCGTTGAACTTTTTAACAAGTAAAGCAACCACAATTACAAGTAATAACCTGGAATATGCAGGCAAAACTCTTGATTTTTTCAAATATTCCGACCCAATAACACAAGAACGAATACCCGTTTTCTCATTAAATTTTAACACCGAAGGAAAATGCTCCGAATTAGTTAATACCAAAATAACAACATATGTTTTTTGCGACTTTGGCATTTATCAGGGAATGCTTTTTTTGGAACCCAACCAAACTATAACATTAAAACTGCCGCCATTGCGCGAAAAGTCTTTTGCAGATCAAAAGAATCCCTACTTTAGTCCGGTTGCCTTCTGGTTTGCTACCGAAAATAAAACACAACTTAATAACCAAATCTCAAATTTCACTCAAGAAATTAATCATTTAACAGACAAATTTTTTAATCAAATCTATTTCCAACATTCCCGGGAAATATATGATTCTGTGACATTTTTATTGGGTGAAAAATTCTCGGAATTAAAATCAGAAACCTTCATCAATCATAAACTACTCCATTTAAAAATGGTTGAAGTTGATGCGTTCCGACAAAAACCAGCGGATTATTCAAATATATTTCCCTCAATAAAATCTAATTTCTGGATACATCCCTCATTTATTTCTCTTTTTGAAAAAACATTCAGCAAGCAATTGAGCTTTGAAGCCAAAGCAATAAAAGGACAAAAAATTGGTGCAGCAGTTAACAATGCCAACCTTCCTTTTTTACTAGACCAGGTAAAAACCAAATATAAAATTGATGGAAATACAGCCGAATTAGCGTTACTAAAAATGTTACACGATGGATTTTACTCAGGAGATTTTTCGAAAATTGCAATTAAGGAAATGGTAAAAAATACTGTATTTGCTCAAAATACTAATCAAATAATAAAAGATGCAGCACTTCGTATTTCCCAAAAATTTGACTTCCTACAAACCGGATTCGCTGCGCCAACTATTTGTTTAAAAAATTTAAATGGCGACGAATATTGTACAAACAGCAACAAAGACAAGTTCAAATATTTAATTTTTGCCGATACAGAAATGATTGTCTGTCGCGAACATTTAAAATACCTGGCAAGCATCCAACAGCGTTTTCAAAAGCATCTCGAAATAATTATAGTATTAAGAAATACAGATTTAAATGAAATGAAAACATTTCTTGCAAATAGTAAAATACAAGGAGTTAAATTGCTTGACAAAACCAATAAATACATTGATGAATATAAAATAAGATCGTTCCCTCAATGTTTCCTTTTAGACGAAAACCACAAAGTTAAATTTGTATCTGCAAAATCTCCGCTCGATGGTTTCGAACAACAATTTGGTCCTTTTCTTCAGCAAGAACTTTTTCAGCGGCAACGTAATCAGTCGCGATAGAGTTCAATTAATGTATATAGATTGGCATACGTATTAGAAAAAACCGTTTCCAGATCCTCCTTTTTAAACCACCGAATTTCAGAAATATTTTCCGATATCTGGGGTTGCCCATTTTCCTTGCCCTCATATTTCATTTCAAACCAAAAAGTCTCTTTAAAAATCAACTCCCCTTTCGATTCTTTGTACGGCGATTTATAAATATGAAAAGTTGAAGGCAACTGTTTTTCAATTTTATGCCCGCTTATTCCACACTCTTCCGCAACTTCCCTAATTGCAGCTTCTTCATTGGTTTCACCATCATCGATCTTCCCTTTTGGCAAATCCCACTTTTCGTTCCTGAAAATAAAAAGAAATGTATTATCGCGTTTAACAACGCCACCCGCTGCTTTAATTTCTCTAAATGCAGGTCTAAATATTTCCTCAAAAAATCGTTTAGGTTCCTTATTTATTAAAACTACCTCTTGAATATTACTTTTTGAAAACTCAAAAAACCAGTTTTTTATCGTGTCTTTAGTTTGAATATCATCAATTATTTCTAATGTTTTATTAATTGTTATTTTCCCCGGAGCAACAATAACAATCTTCTTATCGTTAAAAAAAACTTTGTACATTTGCGCCATATTAAAATTGCATTTTTTATGATGTAATGCGTCCCAAAAATCGGGAATGAGTTACATGGAATACCAAAGGAAATTAAAATTTATTGAGATGAAATCTACACAAATCGAAGTTACAAAAAAATTACTCGAAATTAACACCATAAAAATTCAACCATCTAACCCATTTACATGGGCTTCAGGTTGGAAATCACCAATTTATTGCGACAACAGAAAAATTCTTTCATATCCTGAAACACGAACTTATATTCGCGACAGGTTTGTTGAAGTGATTAAAGAAAAATATCCGGAAGCTGAAGTAATTGCAGGAGTTGCAACTGGTGCAATTGCAATTGGTGCTTTGGTTGCTGATGTTTTAGGATTACCATTTATATATGTACGTGCAAAACCAAAAGGGCACGGTTTGGAAAACCTAATTGAAGGCGATCTTGAACCACATAAAAAAGTAGTTATAATTGAAGATTTAGTCTCAACCGGGATTAGCAGTTTAAAAGCTGCCGAAGCTGTAAATAATTTTGGTGGAAATGTAATTGGAATGGCTGCTATTTTTACCTACAATTTCCCATTGGCTCTAGAGAATTTCAAAAAAGCAAAAATTGAATTAACTTCATTAAGTCGTTACCAGGTATTAATTGACACTGCTGTTGAAATTGGTGAAGTTACGCCCGATCAGGTTGACACACTTATGAAATGGCGCGAAGCCCCTTCGGTTTGGGGCAAATAAGATTCCAATAGAAAAACAAAATAATATATTTCCCGCTTTTTGCGGGATTTTTTTTCACCACTAATTTTTTAGCATGAGTTTAAATAAATATGTAAGCGAAGTAAAACTTGTTAATCACAACCAACAAGTTGTATTTAATTATCTTTCTAATTTCGAAAATTTATCGACCTATTTAAACTCTGGATTAATCGAAAAAATTACTGAAAAAATTCCGCAAATAAAAATCACTAATTTCCAATCAGATCAAGACTCTTGCAAGTTTAATATTACCGGAATGGGAATTGCCGAAATTAAAATAGTTAATCGCGAACCCTTTAAAACTATAAAAGTTGAAAGTTCGGGCGGATTACCTTTGAGTTTTACTTTTTGGATTCAGCTAATTCCTGTTGACCAGTATCAAACCAAATTGCGTTTAACACTGCATGCAGAAATGAGCATGATGATAAAAATGATGGCAGGAAGCAAACTGGAGGGAGGAATTAATCAATTAGCAGATACGCTTTCAAAATTGCCTTATCAATAGTAAGAAGCAAGCAGTCTCAGTATTCAGTCTCAAAAGGTGGAGTATTAAAGAAGTTGTCGTTTGATAGGATAAAAGAGCAAAACATCTGAACCCCGAAACATAAAACCTACAAACATTTTCTTTACAAAATAAATTCAATCTCCTTAAATACATATTCAGAAATTACCCCTTCTCTATTTTCCAACTGCAATTGTCCAAATTCGCCAATACCAATAATTTTCGCTTCGAAGGAGATTCCATTTTTAGAATACTGACTCCACTCGCCATTTCTAAAAAGCATTGACAAATAGGCTGAATCTATTTCAGCAAAATTACCCCTTTGTATTTTTTGATACCAGGCTTGAATTAATTTAAAAATATCAGAAACAACTTTTTCAATCTCATATTCTTTTCCGGTTAGTTGTGTAAGAGAAACCGGATTTGGAGCATCCGACAAAAACATTTTCTGATTCAAGTTTAATCCAATTCCAAGAATTGAGGTGAACAAATAATTCCCCTTAATGCTATTTTCAATTAAAATACCAGCTATTTTTTTAGTACCAATATAAATATCGTTCGGCCATTTAACTGAAACATCTGCAACTTCTCTTTTCAAATATTCAACAATACTTAAACTTACAATCTTTGATAGATAAAATTGTTTCCCCGCTTTTAATAATTCAGGATACAAAATAATACTTGCCAAAAGGTTCTTCCCAGCTTCACTTTCCCAGTGGTTTCCCAACTGCCCCCTACCCTTTTTCTGATAATGTGTCAGAACGACAGTACCCTCTTCTGCCGCATTAGACAAAATCAGTTGGTTGGCATAATTGTTGGTAGATTCCACCTCGTTCAAGAAGATGATTTTTTTATCTGTTCCTTTCATAAAATCAATATATTGGTAAACTATTTATCCAAATTTTGGTTTTGTTGATTTAACAAATCCATTTCTGCATAAAAACAACAACAATTTATGCCAAAATGCAAAGTAGTAAAAATTGGAATAGGGCAAAAAGATTATCTTTGTAAGGCTAATTAAAATATATGAGCATCAAAGAAAAAGCAACTAAAAAAATACTGGAGGCAGTTCTTGAGGGGATTCAAAGAATTAAGGGAAAAAATATTACTTTAATTGATTTAAATACAATTCAACATACCGAATGTGGTTATTTTGTAGTTTGCCACGGAACCTCTAATACGCAGGTAGACGCAATCGCACATTCAGTAGAAGATACAGTTAAAGAATTAACAAAAGAGAATCCATGGCATAGAGATGGCTACAAAAATTCTTTATGGATTTTGCTGGATTATGGAGATATTATGGTGCACGTTTTTCAAGAAGAAGCACGCACTTTTTATAATTTAGAAGGGCTTTGGGCAGATGCCAAATTAACAAATATTGCAGAAGATAACTAGAATACTATCATGACAGAAGACAAAAATAAAAGCAATTCAAACAATCCGTTTGAGCGATTTAATCAGAATAAAAAAAATGATGGAAAGCCTCCAAAATTCAATGCATACTGGATTTACGGAATTATAGCCATCGTATTTATTGTGGTTCAGTTTTACGTAAGCAATAGCCGCGGACCGGCTGAAACCAACTGGAGTAAAGTAAAATCTACAATGTTGCTTAGTAACGATATTGAGCAAATTGTTATTGTAAATAATAAACAAGCGAATATTTACATAAAGAAGGATAGGCTTAAAAATTACGAACAGGAGTTTAGCGGTAATTTCAAAAAACCAGCTGAAACGGGGCCACATTTCACATTTAATATTGGTTCGGTTGAAACTTTTGAACGAAATTTAAATGAAGCTCAAAAAGATTCCTCAGAAGAAATTTCGCTTGACTATAAAGATGAAACCAATTGGGCAGGTGAAATTCTCTGGACAATTGGCCCATTTGCATTAATCATTTTACTTTGGTGGTGGATTTTCAGAAAAATGAGTCGTGGTGGTGCCGGTGGCGGTGGTGCCGGAGGTATTTTTAACGTTGGAAAATCGCAGGCCAAAGTTTTCGATAAAGACCAAAAAGTATCTACTAATTTTAAAGATGTTGCCGGACTGGCAGAAGCGAAACAGGAGGTTGAGGAGATTGTTAACTTCCTGAAAAGCCCTGAAAAATACACCAAACTCGGGGGTAAAATTCCCAAAGGAGCACTATTGGTTGGTCCTCCCGGAACAGGTAAAACGCTATTGGCAAAAGCAGTTGCCGGAGAAGCAAACGTACCTTTCTTTTCAATGTCGGGTTCCGATTTTGTTGAAATGTTTGTGGGAGTTGGCGCATCGAGAGTACGTGACCTGTTTAAACAAGCCAAAGAAAAATCTCCTTGTATTATATTTATAGATGAAATTGATGCCATTGGTCG
>JABMPI010000332.1 GCA_013203755.1 Bacteroidota bacterium | reverse complement strand
TCGAATCTTTATTGTGTAACGACTTGAAGATAAACAATTAACATCGCTTTTATTTGTTTTTAATTTACATTTTTAAGTATAAAAAAGAATCTCCAGATAGAATTGAGCAGGTAAAAACAATTAACGAAGTGTTCGTAAAAAAAGATTATCCAACAATTCTTGCCGGCGATTTAAATGCCACTCCCGAAAGTAAATCAATTTCCATTTTAAAGAAATTCTGGACAGATAGTTTTGGTGATAATCCGCAACCTACCTATTCGTCTAAAAATCCTGAAAAGAAAATCGATTATATTATGTTCCGACCTTCCAAAAATTGGGAAGTTGTTGAGAACAGTGTTATTTGCGATGAAGTTGCAACGGATCATTGTGTTGTGCTTTCGGTTTTAAAATGCACAAAATAACTTTGCGGTACTTCGTGCATACTTTGTGAAACTTTGTAGTAAACTCTTTAAAAAAGTAACCACAGAGAGAACGGAGAAAGCGCAGAGTTCTCAAAGAAATGCTTAACAGTAAATAGGGATTCAATCTTTACAGGCGACATATATAGAGATGGAATCCATAAAACCATTAAACTTCAAACTCAATTCCTTGCGCCAATGGCAAATCGGTACCATAGTTTATAGTATTTGTTTGTCGTCGCATATATGTTTTCCAGGCATCCGAACCTGATTCTCGTCCGCCACCGGTATCTTTTTCGCCGCCAAAAGCACCACCAATTTCTGCCCCCGAAGTTCCAATATTTACATTTGCAATTCCGCAGTCTGAACCTTCGTGTGAAAGAAATTTTTCGGTTTCCAGAATGTTGGTTGAAAAAATAGCTGATGATAATCCTTGCGGAACGTCGTTATGAATTTGAATAGCTTCCTCCAAATTAGTGTATTTTATCAAATATAATAATGGAGCAAAAGTTTCTTCCTGAACCATTTTATAATGATTTTCAACCTCTGCAATACAAGGAGTAACAAAACATCCCGATTCTAATCCTTCACCCGAAAGAACCTCTCCTCCCAAAATTATCTCGCCTCCTTCCTTTTTAACATTCTCAATTGAATCTACAAAATTCTGAACAGCTTTTTTATCGACAAGTGGTCCTACCAGAGTTTTGGAATCGAGTGCATGTCCGATTGGAAGTTGCTTATAAAAGGAAATCAGTTTTTGTTTGAATTCCTCGTAAATAGACTCGTGTAAAATAATTCGCCGTGTAGAAGTACACCGTTGCCCGCAGGTTCCAACCGCTCCAAAAACCACCGCTCGAAGTGCCATTTTCATATCAGAATTTGGAGTAACAATAATTGCATTATTTCCGCCCAGTTCCAGAATTGAACGACCCAGTCTTTCGCCAACAAGCCGCCCAACTTTTTTACCAATATTTGTTGATCCGGTAAACGAAACCAATGGGATATTTTTATCACTAAAGAATTTATCGCCCAATGAACCGGAACCGGCAGCCACCAAATTCAAAACTCCTTCAGGAACATCATTTTTTGCTAAAACTGTTGCGATAATTTTATGAACTGCCACAGCACACAAAAATACTTTGGAAGATGGTTTCCAAATTACAACATCACCACAAACCATGGCAAGCATTGCATTCCATGCCCAAACAGCTACCGGAAAATTAAATGCTGAAACCACACCCACAATTCCCAGCGGATGATACTGGTCGTACATTCTATGTTTTTCGCGCTCGGAGTGCATGGTAAATCCGTACATTTGCCGCGATTGTCCAACGGCAAAATCGCAAATATCTATCATCTCCTGAACCTCTCCCAAACCCTCCTGCAGAATCTTTCCCATTTCGTACGAAACTAATTTCCCAAGTGGCTCTTTGTACTTGCGTAACTCCAAACCAATTTGCCGCACAATTTCGCCACGTTTTGGTGCGGGAATCATACGCCAAATTTTAAACGCTTTTTGTGCCGTTTCTACTACCTCATAATACTCTTGCAAAGTAGCTTGTTTCACTCCAGCTATTAATTCTCCATCAGACGGTGAAAATGATTCAGAATATTCCCCGTTGGTTTCTTTCCAAACCGTTCCGGTGCAAAGTCCGCTGTTCTCTGCCTCAATTCCTAGCTGAATTAATTCCTCTTTTATATTGAATTTCATTTAAATTTATTAAAAGTGTTTTTACATGATCAATTAAAATCCATCATTCTATACGTCAACAAACGGATTCGAAATCTCTTTGAGTAACAAATACTGATCAGTCAATTGATGCACAGCATGACATTATTAAATTTAAAGGCAGTTCCAGGCATTCAGCCCTTCCGAGGTAAAAGAAAACCGGACATTCATACGATTGAAACATGTTTGTAAGTTACAAAAATAGTATGTAAAATTCAATCATTCAAATTTTCGAAAACCAGTGGCACATAATAATTTTTATTCCAGTTTTGCAAGTAATAATATTCTGTAAAATTGCTTTAACGGGTAGATTCAATAAAAAATCAATCAAATGTTGTACAACAACAAAAATCAGTTTTCTATTGCAAAAAAATCGCCACCTTTAGCCTTTTCAAAAATATCAGAAACTGGAAATAAAACATTCCACCTATTTTCCCGTTCAGTTATTTAGTAAAAAGGAGGAACACAAAAAAGATGAAACAGCATTTGGCTGAAATTAAAACTAAGGCAAGCAAAAAATTTAACTACATTTTATTTCATCCAAAAATAAGCTGTACAAAAAATTATATAAATGAATAAAGTACTACTACTTGGTGCCGGAATGGTTGCCAAACCAATTGCCGATTATTTACTCGAAAACAATATTGAACTTACTATAGCAAGCCGCACTGTTTCGAAAGCAGAAAAATTAATAAACGGTCGTGCAAACGGGAAAGCCGTTTCGTGGACAGTTGACAATTTAGAAACAATGGAAACAATGGTTTCGAACCACGATTTAACAGTGAGTTTACTTCCATTCGCACACCATGTAACTGTTGCAAAATTTTGTGTTAAATACAAAAAAAACATGGTTACCACTTCGTATGTTTCGCCGGAGATGAAAGCTTTGGACACGGAGGCAAAAAAAGCCGGAATTATTATTTTGAATGAAATTGGTGTTGACCCGGGCTTCGACCACATGACTGCCATGCGCATTATTCACAAAGTTCAAAGCGAAGGAGGAAAGATTAAAGAGTTCTACTCGTTATGTGGAGCATTGGCTGCACCGGAGGAGACCGACAATCCGTTTAAATACAAATTTTCGTGGTCGCCAAAAGGAGTTGTAATGGCGGGCAACAATGGAGCCAAATTTAGGAAAGAGGGCGAAACAGTGGAAATTCCAACAGAAAACCTGTTTAAAAATCCGCTGCAAATTAGTTTCCCTGAAGTGGGAAAAATGGAAGTTTACCCCAACCGCGACTCGCTGGCTTACATTGATATTTACAATTTACCCAACGTTGAAACCATGTATCGTGGAACATTCCGCTATCCGCAGTGGTGCGAAAGTATGGATGCAATAAAAGCGATTGGAATGGTTAACTACGACAAACAAAATTTTGAAGGAAAAACCTACAAAGATATCGTTGCTGCAGAAATTGACGTTTACCCAAAAAATGTAAAAGAGAAAGTTGCTCAGAGACTAAATCTGGAATTAAACAGCCCGGCAATAATTGCAATGGAATGGCTCGGATTATTTAGTGATAACAGAGTTCATTTAGACAAAGGTTCAACATTCGACATTACTTCCGATTTGATGCTTAAAAAAATGATGCTTCCCGAGGGTGCACGCGACATGGTAATTATGTTGCACTCGTTTTTAATTGAAACAACAGATGGCAAAAAGGAAGTGATAAAATCGAGACTATTAGATTATGCAACCAAAGAAGATACTTCCATTTCGCGAACCGTTGCATTGCCCGCAGCCATCGCTGTTAAAATGATTTTGGATGGCGAAATTAAAGACACCGGAGTTCACATTCCAATTGCAAAAACCATTTACAATCCCATTTTAAATGAATTAGAAAAAATGGGTATTTCGATGGAGGAAGAGTGGGGTTTACCGGAAGTTGAGAAATTGGGGTAACTATTTACCGTGAAAGAAAAACTCATAAAAGCCCTCGAATTAGAGAAACAAGGAGATTGGAACAATGCGCACGAAATTGTTCAGGATATGTATCATTGTGGGCACATTGGATCTATGCGTATTTGCACCGTTAAGAACCCGATTTAACAAATGCATACCACTGGTGCTCGCAGGCAAAAAAACAATGCCCATTATAAATACGGACAGGAGTGGAAAGAGATTTATGAGTTTATTAAGAAAACGAAAATAGAGGAATAATAAACTTAATCTTTCTTAAAAAATGTGCCGTTTTTTAATGCACGTCCTTCCGTCCGTCAGCCGACGGATTCGGAATCTACTACCAATATTAAGAAAATACTGAAATGAATTCAGCATAACGTTCAAAATTGTATTCATCCCAAACTTGCTCAATTAAAAAAATCCTTCGTATTTTCAACTCGCCTATAGCATATTTAT
>JABMPI010000331.1 GCA_013203755.1 Bacteroidota bacterium | reverse complement strand
GGAATACTCCAATGGTACTAAAGAGAACCGTTGCAATAATAATTAATGGTCTTATTAACGAATTAAACTGCGTTACCATAATAATTACAATTAAGGCAATAGCAATTAACAGAGCAAATATCAAAAAATCCATACTTTCAGCTTGTTCTTTCTGTTCACCCGAAAACTCGAAATTATAGCCATTAGGCATATCGTAATCTTGCAACACCTGCATAATTCTGGCATTAATATCGTTTGCATTGTATCCTTCCACCACATTCGATGTAATTGTTATTACTCGTTTATGATCTACTCTGCTAATTTTATCGTAGGTAGTTGAATATTCGAAACTTGCCACTGCTGAGATTGGTATTTTACGATCGTTCTCAACAATTTTCTGGTTCATTAAAGTTGAAACATCATTTCTGTATTGTTCATCCAATCGAATAAAAATATCGTATTCATCTTCACCATCTTTAAATTTGCTGGCCTCGTAACCATGTACCGCATTTCTGAATGCCATGGCAATTTTCTGAGTAGAAAGTTCATACAAACGTGCTTTTTCGCGGTCAATTTTAACCAACATTTCTGGTTGGTTTGCATTAATATTTAATTTTAACTCATCGATTCCAGCAATATTATCTTCTTCAATGATGTTAATAAAATCATCTGTAATTTTTATTAATTCATCAAATTCATCGCCGGCTATATCAATACTAATCGGAGCACCTGTTGGAGGCCCCTGGTCTCCTTTTTCTACATATATTCTGGCTCCAACAAATCCGTCTAAATTTTCTGCAAGTTGTTGCATAATTAAACTGGTATTTAATCCTTCCCGCAATTTAAACTCCACAAATGAAATTGAAGTTAATGATTTATTTGGACTGGCTCCGCTCTCAAACATTCCGCCCTTGCCCACACCAACATTGGTTGTAACCGATTGTACAATATGGTCAACCGGAGCTAGTGTTTCCTTAATAATTTCTTCTACTTCCCTCGAAACCTCATCTGTTTTATCAATTGATGTTCCCAAAGGCACTTCCATGGTAACAAAAACAGTTGTGGGTTCAGTTTCAGGAAAAAACAGAACTTTAGGATTTCCTCCGAAGTAAAATGCCATGGAGAATATCATTAAAACAATTGTTCCAATAAAATAGATATTTGGCCATGGACCTTTTAAAGCATGTCTTAACTGCCGGGTATAACCATTTTCCAACCAACCCAGAAATTTAGTTTGAAACCAACGTGCCAAGGGACGCAAAGCGAGAAAATTTAAAACGAGTAACAATGCTACCGTAGCTAATAAATTTCCCATAACATATATTTTCGCGAAGTAGAATATTACCGCAAAAATTGTAATAATACCTGCAAATTTAAGTGACTTTTTCCAATCTGCTTTTTTGGTAATATCATCAATGCGCATGTATTTTGCAATAAATGCCGGATTGAGAATTAAGGCAATAAAAAGTGACGATGCCAATACAACAATGAGTGTTTTTGGCAGAATGCTCATAAACTGGCCAATTAGTCCTTCCCACATTAAAAGCGGTACAAATGCCGCCAGAGTGGTTAACGTTGATGAGATAATCGGCGTGGCTATTTCACCAACTCCCTTTATTGTTGCTTCCATTGGAGAATAGCCCAAACCAAATAACCGGTACACATTTTCAACAACTACAATGGCATTGTCGACTAACATACCCAGCGCCAGTATTAAACCAAACAACACCATCTGGTTAAGCGTATTGTCACTTTGCTGAAGAATTATAAACGATAAAAACATCGATAATGGAATGGCTAAACCTGCAAACAGAGCATTTCTAAAGCCGAGGAAAAGAAACAGAATAAAAATTACCAAAATCATTCCAAGAATGATACTGTTTTCCAAATTCGAAATGGTATCCTCAATAAAATTTGTTGTATCATCGGTAACTGTTACCTCCAGATTCCGTGGAATATAGCCCAACTCCTTTTGCTCTTCAATTGCATTTACAACATTCGCCGAAGCAGCTAAAATATTTTCACCCGATTTTTTTGTAATTGATAGGGTTACTACAGGTTTATTATTTAAACGTGCAACAGTAGCCTTTTCTTTATAACCATCGACAACAGTTGCAACATCGCGAATATACACCGCTTTGCCATTGTTCACCTTTATAATTGTATTGGCTATTTGTTCCATATTTTTGTAGTCAGCATCAATTCGAATAACTCTGCGAGTTTGATCGGCGGTAAATTCTCCTGCCCCCATAGTTATGTTTTCAAACTGAATAGCAAACGCAATGTCTTCGAACTCTAGTCCAACTGCATCCAATTTATGTGGATCAACATTTATTTGAATTTCACGCTCTTCAATTCCCCGAATATTTGCTTCCGAAACTTCTTTATAACTTTCAAACTCCTCCTGCAAAATTTCAGCATAATCCTTTAATTCGGCCAAACTGTAATCACCCGAGATGTTCACATTCATAATTGGGAACTCCGATAAATCGAAATCCGTAACCATAGGATCCGTGGGCAAATCTGTTGGTAAATCTGACTTCGCTTTATCAACTCTGTCTTTGGTATCCTGCAAGGCCTGTTTTATGGTTACATTGGTATTAAATTCCACAAACACAGTACTTACATCCTGGTACGACCCGGATGTAACTTTCTTTACTCCTTTCAACCCTTTCAATTCCTGTTCTATTGGTCGGGTTACCAAATTTTCTATATCAACAGGAGAGTTTCCCGGATATATAGTTTGTACAAAAATGTAGGGTACTACAATTTCGGGCATCGATTCACGTGGCATTTGGTTGTACGAATACAATCCAAAAAACACCAGCAATACCGTAAAAATATAGACCGATATTCTATTTTTCAACGCTATATTAGTAGGCGTAAAACTGCGTTGAATCTCTTTAAAACTAGACTTTATTTTATCCACCATTTTGTAATTTTTAATGGGATTTATATACTAAAACTGCAAAACTGTTCCATCAGAAACCTGATTAAATCCTTCCGAGATAATTTGCATCCCAGCTGATAATCCCTCTACAATTTCAGTAATATTATTGTTGGTTACACCTGTTCTAACATATACCTTTTTAGCTACCTTTTTACCACTATTATTTTCAACTACGTAGGTATAGTTCCCATTAAAATCTTCTTTAATGTATAACGAAGGCACTACAATTGCTTCCTTGTTTAAATAATCGCGCAATTTTATAATCGATTGCAAATTAGGCTTAATCATATTGTCGGAATTATTTAAATTAATCCGAACCCTAAAAGTGCGGTTGTTAGGATCAATTGTATTTCCAATTTGATAAATTGGAGCTTTCAATTCACGATTCAAAGCAGGAAAAAACAACTCCACTTTATCGCCCGTTTCAATTTTTGTTAGATAGAATTCAGAAACATCGGCATACACTTTTATTTTGCTAATGTTTATTACTTTGGCAAAAGGAACCTGGGGACTTCCAATGTGTCCTTTTTTCTGATAAACCACATCAACTACACCACTTACCGGAGATTTAATATTTGCCATTTCTATTTGAGAATTCAAACTGGCAATGCGTTTTTCCAAACTCTCTTTACTATTTTTTGCCTGAAGAAATTGCATCTCGGAACCAATATTTTGATCCCATAAATTTTTCTGACGTTCAAAATTGGTAATTGCCAACTCTTGCTGAACTACCAACTCATCAATAGTACGCTCTAAAATTTCGCTGCTTAATTTTGCCAATACTTCTCCTTTCGTTACAGTTTGTCCCTCTGTCACAAAAACCTCCATAATTACACCAGCCATTTCAGGACTTACATTAACATCTTGTTCTGCCTCAACTTTACCAGTAACCTCAATAAAATGTTCGAAAATTTCGTTTTGCAATTCCACCACTTTAACTCGAACCACTTCGTCAACTTCAGTTAAAGCAAGCTCTTTTTCAAGCCCATCAATTTTTTGCTCTAAAGCAAGTAATTCTTGTTTGTATCCCTGCAATTGCTGACGTTTTGTTGTTTCGTCGTCGGTGGCTGCCGGGGCGCTGCAAGAAGCAATAATAACTGCAGCCGTTAATACCATTAAAATCTTTTTCATCGTATTTCTTTTTTATTTTTTTCTGAATGAATTATAAACTTCCGGCAGCTTTTTTCAATTTCAAATCGGATTGAAGTAATTGCATTGTGGAAGCTACCAATGCCTGAAACGAATTAATATATTGAGTTTCTATTTGCGAAAGCTCGGAACTTCCACTAATACCGTTCTTGAATTTAATTTTAGTTTTATCCAAAATTCCTTTAGCCAATTCTCTGTTTTCTCTATCGTTTTCATAACGTTCAATTGCAGACTCCATTTCTGCCGAAGCAGTTAAATAATCTTTCTGAAGGGTAATTTCAGCTAATTTTCGTTGCGTTTTTGCTTTGTCTAATTCAATTTTAGCCTGTTGCACTTTAGACCTTTTTTGCCCCGAATTAAACAATTTCATGGTAAGTTGAAATCCAACCAATGACGAAGGAAACCATTCATTTTTAATTAAATTGGCTTCATTACTGTAGGCTGTTTTTGAAAAATTATAAAAACCACTTAAACGTGGCATATAGGTCACTTTTTCGAGTTTCAGCAATTTCTCTGAAACCTGGAAATTGGAGTGTGCCAAGCGATAATCGATATGGTTATTAGATTCGAAATTAAAGCTGTTTTCCCTTGCAACCAATGGCAAGAGAAAATTCTCTAAATCACTTGTTAAATTAATCTCTGTTTCCAGGTCGTAACCCATTGCATACTTTAATACCACTTTTGCAACCGAAATTTCTCTATTTGCTTTTAACACTTCATTTTCAGCATTCTTAAGTATAATCTTCACCTGCGAAACATCTTGCTCTTCTCGAAAACCATTGTCATAATAGATCTTAGTCTCGTTGTACATTTTTTGTGTATTAACAAGATTCTCTTCCATTACAATTTTATAACGTTCGCTTATTAAAACCATATAATAGGCTTGTGTAACAGCATCCCGAATATCAATTTCTACTTTCTCGTGCGCCTGTTTCGAGAGGTTTAAATAGAGTTGCGACGAACCAACTCCAACAATATACGAACCATCGAAAATAACCTGAGACACATTTAATCCAAAATTAGAATTATAATCTTGTCCAAATTTTACAGGAATATATGTGCCTGCAGGTTCACCAAAAAATTCCCCTGGAAGCAACGAAACCGGCAGTTTTAAAAACATGTTGTAGTTTGCCGAACCTGATACCTGCGGTAATCCGGTAGAAATTGTTTCCCAAACCTTTTTCTGCGCTATTATAATATCTTGCGAAGTGTTATGCAAAACATACGAGTTTTCCATAGCAAATTGCTGCGCTTTCTCCAACGAAAAAGAGGTAGATTCCTCCTGCGCATTTACCCCAAATGTAGCAACTCCTATGGCAAGGAGTAGCAAATACATTCTTAATTTAAGCTTCATTCTGAACATTATTTAATTGTTGTTTAAAATATTTTATCCCTTTTTCTGTACATATTGCGTGCATGTGGTATTCTATAACCTTATCAAAAAGTTCAATTTTTGCTACTTCGCTATCTGTAAAAATTCCATTTCCAGGATTTAATGTGAACAGCATTCTGCCAACTTGTAGTTTTGCAATTAATTCAACATCTAAATCTTCTCTGAAAAAACCGGTTTTCATACCCTCCTCCAAACTTGAAACAGTACTCGAAAAAATCTTCTCGCGTTTCATTTTATGCACTTTTTTGTACAACTTCGGATACTGCTTTCTCAAGTCGAATTCAATATTATTATTGAAATATTTTAAGATTTTATTGATGTGTTCCCGTAAACAAAAATATCGGTCGATGGCATTTCCATCTCCCGAATTATTTAAATCGAACATTGGATTTTCGAGATAGTAATCCACAACCTGAGAAACCAAATCAGCCTTGTCGTTAAAATATTGATAGAGTGTTTTTTTTGAGATTCCAAATTCGCTGGCCACATCATCCATGGTTACACTTCGAATTCCAAATTTCAAATACAATATTCCAACATTTTTTAATATGTGTAATTTTTTATCTTCCATAACTTTGCAAAAGTAAACTATTAATACGAAGGAAACTTTTTTCGTATCAAAAGTTTACACTAATTTAATCTAACTCAATCTCACTATTATCAAGCTTTTTAATTGCATGCCAAAACTATGGAAACAAATAAAGTTTCCATATCTTTAATCGGTAAACAGAGAATTATTACCAATTAAAAAGCTATTTATTAATGTGAGACAAGAAAAGATTTGGCGACAATCAAATCTTCGGGGTAGGTAATTTTAATGTTTTCGCGATTTCCTTCAACCAGATGAATGGTTTCACCCAGTTTTTCTACAACCGATGCATCATCGGTAAATATATCGGAATAATCTTGTTGATATGCCTTCTGGATCATTATTGTTTTGAAAGTTTGTGGCGTTTGAACCAAAAAATATTTAGCACGATCAACCGACTTATTTCCTACGTCGTCAACAAACCGAACCGATTCTGTTACCGGAACTACAGGGAGCGCATTCCCATATTCAACTGTAGCATTAAAACAATTTTGAATAGTTTGTTTTGAAACCAATGGTCTCACTCCATCGTGGATAAAAACAATTCCCTCTTCATCGATTAAACTCAATCCATTTTTAACCGAATGAAAACGAGTTTTACCACCAAAGGCTAATTTGTAGTCTGTATCAAAATCATGTTTTTTGCAAATTTCCTTCCAGTATTGTGTTTGATTTTTTGGAAGCACCAAAATAATCTCTATTTCTGAATCGAAATTTTTGAATACATCAAAAGTTTGCATCAATATTGGTCGGCCTTCCAATTCAATAAATTGCTTTGGAATATCACCTTTCATTCGGCTTCCACTTCCTCCGGCAACAATTAATGCAAACTTTTTCATTGTTTTTGATGTTTTATTATAAATTACACCTGACAAAAATAATTCAATTTCATTTAGCATGGACAAAGTTTTACAATTTCTACAAGAACTTTCTAAAAACAACAACAGAGAGTGGTTCAACGACAACAAAAAGAGATACAACGAGTGCAAGGAAAAAATTATGTTTCTCACGGATGTACTAATCAATGAAATTGGGGAGTTTGATTCTGCTGTTCGGGGAGTTTCTCCGAAGGATTGTATTTTTCGAATATTCAGAGATGTGCGCTTTTCGAAAGACAAAGTTCCATATAAAACCAATTTTGGAAGTTTTATAGCCAGGGGAGGCAGGAAAAGTGTTTACCCGGGTTACTATTTCCATATCGAACCTAATCAGAGTTTTGTGGGAGGCGGAATTTACATGCCTCAAGCTGAACCACTGCGGGCAATTCGAAATTATATGGCTGAGAATGCGCCAGAATTTAAAACCATTATTAATGATGATGATTTCAAAAAAGTATTCCCTGAAATGTACGACCATCAACTAAAAACTGCGCCAAAAGGATTTGCCAAAGACCACGAATTTATTGAGCTTTTACGGTACAAATCGTTTGTTTTTTCAAATACTATCGACAATAAAAGTATTACCAGCGAAGACTTTCTTGAACAAACGGTTAATACGTTTAAACAACTTCAAAAAGTAAACACATTTTTAAATGAGGCGCTGGCAAACTAGATGTAAAAAATTAAAATAATTATGATTATATTTGTTGGATAAGACCCATATTTTTTCTTCCCGATTTCAAAATACACCCTGGTTGTCCTGACTGGGGTTTTTTTATAAGTTTGCCAATCCCATAATTCGTTCAATTGCATCATCCATTTGCTCGGTATTTTCAAAACCAATGGTCATACAATCCACGTTCCCGCTTTTCATTACAAAATTTAATGATTGCTGTCGCTGCTCTTCGGTAATCAATTTCCCACATCCAAAAATTTTCATTCCAATAATCCCTTTCCCATTATCTTTAGCAGTTTTTAAAACTTCCATAATTTCGGTAGGAGAACCATCCATTCTTATTCCTTCGTGATTAATTCGCGCCTGTATAACATCGGCCCATGGACTTTCTGCTGCTACTTTTAAAGCTCCTAAATCGTGGCACGACAAACCAATTTTTTTAATAATTCCCTTTTCTTTTGCTTCGGAAAAACCATCCATGTAGCGTTTGTATTCATCAGGCCACTCTGTATTTACCATACAATGCAACAATAAAATATCAATATAATCGGTATCTAATTCCTTTCTAAAACGGTCGATACTTGTTTGAAATGGCTCGGGCGTATACCAGTCGCCGTGCTGATATACCATAACTTTTGAGAGTAAAGTTACCTTCTCGCGAGGCATCTCTTTTAATGCTTTTCCAACAAATTCATGCGTTCCGTACATATCTGCCGTTTCTAAAAACCGTATCCCCCGGTCGTAAGCATGTTTTGCCAGTTGAACAAATTTCTTTTCACCCAATTTATGCTGATTAGAAGTGTGTACATAACCAAAGGAACCGGTTCCAAAAGCTAACCTGGGAACTTTTAATCCTGTTTCACCCAAAAAAACTTTATCTATTTTTACATTGCTTGCCGGTAAAAAACTCAAATTTGCCAATCCTGAACCAACTGCTACAGTTCCTGCCAGCCCTAAGGCACTTTTGTGTATAAACTTCCTTCTATCAATCCTCTTCATATTCTTACTAATTAAAGCCAAGTGGCATTTCAACCGTTATAAAGTATAATATAATAATTTTATTATCATTTATGAACAATAAAACAACAGTCAGTTTTACATAGAAAAGAATTTCTATTTTTGCGGCTTAATCATTTATATAAATTTAACTATGAAACGAGTATTACTACTTTCCGCATTATTTGTTTTAGCAGTGTCTGTACAAGCGCAAAACATTCAGACACATTACGATTTCGGAAAAGACAGAGGTTATCTTACAACCACAGTTGAAATGTTTAAGCCAGACAAAATGGGTAATACCTTCTTTTTTATCGACTTCGATTATGGTGTTGGTGATGTTGAAGGAGTTAGTTTAGCTTATTTTGAAATTGCCCGATGTATGAAATTAGGTGAGTCTCCTTTCAGCTGGCATGGTGAGTATAATGGTGGTTTTGGACAATGGAAAGCCGGAGATGCTGGCGGTGCTTATACCATTAATAATGCATGGTTAACAGGTATCGACTACTCATGGAACGCAGCAGATTTTTCCAGAGGTTTCTCTTTAAAAGCCTTGTATAAAAACATAGCAAATACTATGAATGAAAAACCAAATAGCTTCCAATTAACAGGTGTTTGGTATTTAAATTTTGCAAAAGGCAAAAT
Source organism: Bacteroidota bacterium (assembly GCA_013203755.1). GTDB lineage: Bacteria > Bacteroidota > Bacteroidia > Bacteroidales > Prolixibacteraceae > Draconibacterium. Next base: position 2,508 of record JABMPI010000331.1, on the reverse strand, counting down.
GTCTTTCACTGGTTTTGCAGACCTTTGGAAAGAAAAAACTCCTTTTGGTGAATTTGTTTTCCTATCTGAACCACAATTGTGGTACAATGCTTCTGAACACTTTGCTTTTGGTAGCGAAGTAGAATTAAGTAGCAATTTTGCCGGAATGGAAGGATTTAAAATTATGCCAACTTTGGTTGTAAAATGGACATTCTAATCATAAATTAAAAAATCATGTTAGAAAAATATTTCAATTTAAAAGAAAACAAAACAACTGTTAAAACAGAGGTATTGGCGGGTATAACCACGTTTATGACCATGGCCTATATTTTAGCAGTAAATCCGGACATTTTAAGTGCTACCGGAATGGACAAGGGAGCCGTATTTACAGCCACTGCTTTATCTGCATTAGTTGGAACATTGGTAATGGCTTTATATGCCAAATTACCTTTTGCTCTTGCTCCTGGAATGGGATTGAATGCATTTTTTGCCTTTACCATAGTGCTGGGAATGGGCCACAGTTGGCAGTTTGCACTTACCGCTGTATTTATTGAAGGATTGATTTTTATTTTATTGACCGTGTTTAATATTCGCGAAATGATTGTCAACTCGATACCTTTAAATATTAAACATGCTATTTCGGTTGGAATAGGTTTGTTTATTGCATTTATCGGATTGAAGAATGCAGGCATTATCGTGAGCAATCCAGCCACTTTAGTTAGCCTTGGAGATATTACCAATATAGCCGAAAATGGGGGTGCATTGGTTGCAATTATCACTTTGGTTATTACCGGTGCATTGTTAGCCATGCGAGTTAAAGGGGCACTTTTGTATGGAATCTTGATTGGAGCAGCAATTGGCTTCCCATTCGGAATTTCGCATTTACCGGGCAGCTTTGATTTAACGCCTCCTTCACTTAGTCCTATTTTTATGAAATTCGAATGGACGAATATCCTTACCATGGATATGTTGTTGGTTGTATTTACTTTCCTTTTTGTTGATATGTTTGATACCGTTGGTACATTGATTGGCGTTTCGTCAAAAGCCAACATGCTCGACAAAGAAGGACGTGTACCTCGCGTAAAACAAGCTCTAATGGCCGATGCAGTTGGAACAACAGTTGGAGCAATATTAGGAACTTCAACGGTTACAACCTATGTTGAAAGTGCTGCTGGAGTTTCCGAAGGAGGACGCACCGGCTTAACAGCATTAACAACTGCCGGACTTTTCCTATTGGCACTTTTCTTCTCTCCATTATTCCTGATGATTCCGGGTGCAGCAACTGCTCCTGCATTAATTCTAGTTGGGGCAATGATGATGACACCGGTTAAGAATATTAATTTTGATGATTTCACTGAATCAATTCCAGTATTCCTTACTATTATAATGATGCCTTTAACCTATTCAATTGCCGAAGGAATTCTTTTTGGTGTGCTCTCTTATGTAATCTTAAAAACATTAACCGGAAAATTTAAAGATGTTTCAATTGTAATGATTGTTTTGGCGGTTCTATTTATACTGAAATTCTTTATTTAAAGTAATAAAGACTTTTTTAAACCTATTTTAAACGGAATTATCGTGAAATAAATTCATGTTAGTTCCGTTTTTTATTTTTGAATAGTTACTTTACATTTTCAAAAGATTAAAATTATGAAACGTTTAATTGCGATTTTACTTTCTTCATTTATTTTATTTTCGTGCGAGAAAGGCGAAACTAGTAGAGCTGCTCCAATAATTCCTCCTATTGAAACAATGGTAATTGATTTTACACAATTTGCAGACAACTCTAAATCGGCAACAATTACAAAAACTAATTGGATTTATTCTGCATCATCTGTGGGCATTTGGAATTTAATAATCGGTACTACGTTTGCAGTTCCAGTTGCTTCTTATAGAGCAGCATTTGGACAAGAGCCAACACAAATTAACGACTTAACCTGGGAGTGGGAATACGCTGTTGATGGTTTTACAAGCCAATATACTGCACGCTTATTAGGGAAAATACAAGCCGGACAGATAGAATGGAAGATGTATATAACCAAAACAGGAATTGGTTCATTCGAAGAATTTCTTTGGTTTGAAGGAACATCTATAGTTGGAGCAAAAAGTGGACAGTGGATTTTATATCACAGCCCCGAATTTCCGGAAGAAACAGTTCAGATTGACTGGAAAAAAGAAACCAGTGAAGTTGGCGAAATAAAATACACTTATGTGCGAGAATTCGACGACCAAAGACAGATTGAAAATTTCAATGGAAGTACTTTAACCTATGGATTACAGAACAACGAATTCGACATTTATGTAAATATTCATTCGTACAATTCTCAAGCATCCGATTTTACTGATTCCTTTATAGAATGGAGCCGAACAAATTTTAGTGGCCATGTAAAAGCCGAATATTTTTTTAACGATAACGACTGGCATTGCTGGGATTCACAAGGGAATGACATTGATTGCAATTAAAAATATTAACAATTAAAATATTAAAAGGCACTTTTGTAGTGTCTTTTTTTCTTTTTACTATTTTTG
>JABMPI010000330.1 GCA_013203755.1 Bacteroidota bacterium | reverse complement strand
GTGTGGACGTGAGTGTTGCCATAACATCCTAAATCGGGTCCGTTGTCTTCCGAAACGATTAAAAGAATGTTGGGTTTCTCCGGTTTTTGAGTCTGCTGGGATGTGCAGTTAAACAACAGGAATGCGATTCCAAGGATTGCTGTGATGGTTTTTAGTTTGTTCATTTTTGTTAAATTAATTAGTTGTGGTCTCAAATATTTGTCTTTTCGAATCCGAGGTCCGATGGTGAGAAATCTTTTGCTTGAAACAGATTTCTCCCTTTGGTCGAAATGACAAGCCCTCTTCTTATTATCCTTATTAAAAATTATTCTTTTACACTTTTATATTTTGTATCAACTATTTCCTGCAACTGTTCATTCCACTGAAATTGGCGACTATCGGGGCATTCATTTTTTACGTCAGAATGAATTTGAATGATTTGCTCTTTCAGTTTCAGAAAAACTTCTGGATTGTTCTCTTTTACATCGTTATTTTGTCCAGCATCCTTTTCAATATCGTATAATTTGAAATCAACCAGATTTGCAGTTTTTATTTTGTTGATGGCAAGGGTATCAAACCTACCACCCGAAAATTGTTGGTCCCAATTTGCGGTAATTACCCAATTTTCATTTCGGAGAACAGATTTCGGACCTCCTCGTGGCGCATGAAAATGCCAATGCAACGGTTTCTCTTTTCTTGAGAAAGGTTCGTTTTTTAAGAGAGATAAAATTGAGACACCATCAATAGTTCTGTTATCTGAAATTTGAATTTTAGCAATTTCACAAATTGTTGGAAGAAAATCAACTTGACCAACCGGCTCTTCCATTTTTGCTCCGGGTTGAATTACACCGTTCCAAAACATGATTGTTGCCTGCCTGATTCCACCTTCCAGAATCCAACGCTTTCGCCCTCGAAATTCTCCGGTTTCACCAACCGATTGTAATCTCCCACGATATTTTCGATTGGAATCGGGGCCATTATCGGATGTAAAAATGACCAAGGTATTTTCCAACAAACCCACAGATTTTAACTTTTTAAGAATCCGCCCAATTGCAGCATCCATATTTTCAATGCATCCGTAATATTCAGCTTGTCCCAAACCATTTTCTCCGGTGCCTTCCATTTGTGGGATTTCACCACGTTTGATTCGGCTCAGATATTTCTGTTTGATATCCTCAGTGGCATCGCAAACTACATGCGGTTCATGAAAGGGGATATACAATAAAAACGGTAAATCTTTTTTTATTGAGTCTATCCAACCGATGGTTTTGTCGGCTACAATCTGGCTGGAAAAAAGTGGTTCTTCATCCGTTCCCATTTTTCCTACTGCGACACCGTTATCGTAAAAATTTATCGGATTTTTATGTGAAGGATTTGCCTGAACCGGTGTACAAAACCAGTGGTCAAATCCCTGGTTGTCCGGGTCGGATTGGTTGCCTGAATTAAATTCGTTATTCAAATGCCACTTACCGATAACTGCTGTTTGGTAGTTTTTCTGTTGTAGAAGTTCCGCAAAAGTTATCTCATCTGAAGGTAAATGAATATTACTTAAAGGCTTTTTATAGATTTCCTTTATCCAATCATGAACGCCAATTCGAGTTGGTACCCTGCCAGTTAATAATCCAGCTCTTGACGGAGAACACATGGATGATGCAGAATAACAATCGCTAAATACCGCACCGCTTTTAGCTAATTTATCGAGATTGGGTGTTTCGGTGTAGGCATTTGGATTGTTCCAGGAAACATCTGCATAACCAAGGTCGTCGGCGAGGAAGATGATGATATTTGGTGAAGATTTGTCGATATTTCTTTCACAAGAACAAAAAACTATTGCAACAATTAACCAAAATATTTGATATGTATATTTCATATTTACCCCTCCGCCTTCGGCACCTCCCCTTCCTTCGACTCCGCTCAGGATGACAGGGAGAAAATGGGCCGGTGGTTTTACTTTATTTATTCAGCATTTTATCCAATTCTTCTAATTTGAAACGGGTGCTTAAAATGTAAGATTCTTCGCCTTTTTCCCAGTGTCCGTAGGTGGTTACCACAAAGGTTCCATCGGGCAATAATTCTACTCCCGGATATGTTGTATCCCAACCTTTGGTGTTGTCCTTTAACCGGATTCGATACTGCCCTTTTCCACGGTTCACCAAATCGTCATAAGTTCCAACCCAGCCAACCCAATCGCCTTCAGTTGGGCTACCGAAACCTGTTTCTGCTGCCACAATACTATAATTTGTTTCACCTTTTTCTTTTGCAATTTCAATCAATTTTTCATGGTATTTACCTGGGCTCCTGTCACGGAATGAAATAAATAATCTTCCATCTGGCGCATATTTTAATACGTGTCTGTCACCCGTTAATTCATTTGGTAATGGTTTTGGATTTGACCATGTTTTTCCTTCATCGTCGGAAAATATTATCTGTGAATTGTCTCTGCGAGAATTCTCGCGAAGCAATACCGCAATTTGATTTCCATCGGGAGAACGAATAACTCCCGGCTCGCAAACATGAATCTCGCGTGATTTGTAAATTTCTTCAGGAAACGACCAGGTTAATCCACCATCTGTGGTTACAGACTTATACAATGTCATCATTTTGCTGTTGTAATTAGCACGATCTTTTTTGCTCCGTTCTATTCCATCTTTTGTAAAAAAACGAATATCGTCGTGGAAGAAACTCATGTAGTGCCCTTTTCCCGTTTTTAATGGAATCATACAACCCATGACAACAATTCCCCCCCAGTCGCCAATTTGCTCCAGTTCACTCCAGGTTTCGCCATTGTCTTCCGATACCGCCATCCGTGCAGGATACAATCCAGAAAACATAATCAGTCGCTTTTTTCCATATTTGTCAACCATTGGAAACAGTGTAGGAACTTCTTTTGACGTTGACCAGGATTCAGGCGTTGGCAAACGTTCCCCCCAGGTTAATCCACCGTCTGTGCTTTTTTTATAGACAATGGCACCGCGTCCGTGTCCTTTTGGATAAGTGGTTAAAATCGTTTTATTGTCTTCCAATAAAACCGTGGTTGGATGCCCTAAATATTGTCCTTTCTCTTTGTCAACAACCACATGCATTTCATCTTTTTCATTCAAATCGATAGTCGGAATTGAAAGGTATGGTTCCTGTTTTTCCTCTGCATCACCCTCTTTTATCCAATCGGTTGAAAATTCAACAAAACGAATTTCTCTGTATCTATTTGTTTCATACAACAATCCAACATTTCCGTTCGGAAGTTTTGTCAAACAAGAATAGGCAAAATAAGCAGGCGTAATTTCTCTTGAATATTTCCATGTTTCGCCTTCATCGGTGCTGATTTTTACTGTTCCTTTATTTCGTTCGTACTTATTGGCAGGGCCCGATTGAATTATCATACTTTCGCCATATTCAGGAAAACTATAGCGCAAAACTGAGCCTTGACAAGCTGTTCCGGGCAATTCAAAATCGAGACGAAAATTACTCCAGGTTCTTCCACCATCGGTACTTGTCGCAACTTTTCGGTGAAATCCTCCTTGATTTCGTGATACAAACAATAGACTTCCATCAGACTTTTCTACTACTTGTGCTTCATTACCAAAACCAGTATGACCACGATGCGGAATATCGTTACTTATTTGCCATGTTTCGCCCTGGTCATCACTCCATGCAATGCCACTTGTCCAGTCCCGGTCGTTTTCGTTCAATTTTCGGGTGAAATAGAAGGGCATTACAATCCTTCCTTTAAACTCCCCATTTTTTATTTGAATTCCAATTCCCGGACTTCCAACAGGAATTCTATCAGTTGGTCGAATTGATTTAGTAATCTCTCTTAATTCAGCCCACGATTTTCCATCATCATCGGAAAAAGTAATGTAGGTTTTTGTATTTCGAGGCCCATCATAACCGTTGTCAGCCATTTGAATCCAACCAGAGTTCCTTGCGTGAACTCCATATGGAAATCCCTGAAACATGAGCAAAATCCGTCCAGTCTCCAAAACCACTGCTAATGGGTCGTTCAACGATTTTTTCCCATGGTCAGCAATAACCTGAATTTCACTCCACGATTTACCATTGTCTTCCGAACGACGAACGACAATATCATTTTGTGCATGGTCGTGCAATCCAACCCGGCGTTCTGCAAAAGCAAGAACAGTTCCATTGTTTGTTGTTATTAACGATGGAATTCGGTAACCATTACCTTTCCCAGTTGCACCTTCTTTATCGAAAGTAAAAACAGGAATTGATTCCAATTCACTTTTTTGAGCCCATCCAGTTTTTAGGCATAGAAGTATAATCAGTGCAAAAAGAAATATTTTTCTAGTATTCATTTTATTGGTCTTTAGCTTTATTATATTTCATTATTTCTCAATTTCAATATTGTAGAATGTATCTGAAACATTGTTTCTTTTCAGATAATCCTGAATAAAATGAACTACGTCAGAATTTGATTCTGCAACATTTACCTGCTCTGCAATTCCAGCCCCTTCTGTAACTTCATACAATTCCAGTTCTCCGGAATGAAGAACACATGCTTTCCAATTGTTGTACCGAACAAATTGTTTGTACCTGTCTTCGGGAATGTATTTTTTTAGTTTTTCAATTAAAGGTTTGTGCTCCGGAACATTTGCAAGATTCACCCACTCTTCCGGGTCGTCTTCAATATTATACAACTCCTCCGAACCATCATAATAATGAATGTAGCTCCATTTTTCAGTATGAATGGCATGATTGCCATGGGCAATGGTTGTAACGGTTGCTTCATCCCATTTTGCATTGGGATTTTCTATCAGCGGCAGTAAGCTTTTTCCCGATAAACCTTCTTTTTGAGGAAGGTTCGCCATTCCCACCAATGTGGGGTAAATATCAACCAAATTAACAGGCTGATTACACTTCGTGCCTGGAATAAAATCTCCTATTGTTTTACCTATGGGGGGAACAATAATAAACGGAACTCGTGTTGAATTTCTCCAGGGAGTGTGTTTGCCCCAATGCTCTTTTTCACCCAAATGCCAACCGTGGTCGCTAAACAAAACTATCCAGGTATTATCTGCATTTTCTCCATAGTCCAAAGCATCAATTAATTTCCCAACTTGTGCATCGGCAAACGAAATTGCTGCAAGATAACCACGAATCAGGGGTTTCCATTGTTGAAATTTTATGCAGGTTTCATGTTTACCGGATGACCACGCTCCATGTGCCAAATTGATTCCAGGAATTGGAATGTCAAACATATCTCCAGCAATGGTTTCCGGCAAAACAACCTCGTCCAAATCATACATATCGAAATACTTTTTCGGCACATAAAACGGTTGGTGAGGACGGTAAAAACCACAGGCTATTAAAAATGGTTTGTCGTGTTTTTTTTGCAACTGATCAACTCCCCAAAGCGCAATTTTCCCATCGGGCATTTCACTGTCTGGAATATCGAATGCACAATAATCCCATGTTGAATATTTGTTAAAAGGACGGTCAACCAAAGCTCCCGGATTTTGAGGTAGGTTTACATCGAAACGTTTGATGTATTTCGTGGGATCCATTCCCTCAATACTCATCTCCTCTTCATTCACAGGGCCTCCAATGTGCTTGGTATTGGGGCCATAATCATCCCAATTTTCATAAATCTCACGACCGTAACCGTGATTTATTTTACCTGCCCCAAGCGACGTGTAGCCATTCTGTCTGAAATAAAGCGGAAAACCAACAGCATCGGTGTAATCGTTATATCGTCCCAGATTGTGATAAACTCCGCTTGTTTCGGGTCGCAACCCTGTCAAAATAGCCGCTCTTGAAGGACCACAAATTGGTGAAGTACAATGTGCATTGGTAAAAAGAATTCCGCGGTTTGCCAAGCGATCGATGTTTGGGGTATGCACTTCACCTTGATATCCGTCCATGCACCCCACCCAATCGGCCATGTCATCCACTCCAATAAAAAGAATATTTGGCGATTCGTTTTGTGCCAAACTTACATTCGAAAAGGCAATCATAAAGATTACTACTATTTGAAATATATTTTTCATTACTATTTATTTGTCAACAGGTTTCAAATTTATTCCCTGATTTTCAGGAGTCCATTTTTTCAATTCACTAATTACGCCCTTGTATTTAGAATCTTTAGCAAGATTTTTCCATTCATTTAAATCTACATCCCGGTCATATAATTCTTCTCCACCCTCTTTATACTGAATGTAAGTCCAATGCTCATCGCAAACTGAGTTATTACCAATTTCATGGGTGATAACTGCAGGACGCCTTTTTTTCTCATTATCTTCCAATTGAGGTATCAATGAAATTCCATCCAACTCATGACCGGGTTGAGGTAGATTACACAATTCCAACAGTGTAGGGTAAATATCTAATAAACTAACCGGCTGCTCACAAATCATTTCAGGTTTTGTTATTCCAGGAGCTTTTACGGTAAACAAAACCCGCGACGACCTTCTCCAAAGCGAGCGTTTTGCAAACCGCTCTTTTTCGCCAAACTGATAGCCATGGTCGCTCCAGAAAACGACAACGGTATTTTTACCGTATTCACTATTCTCTAATGTTTCCAACAAGTAACCAACCAAAGCATCAACATATGCAATGGAAGCCAGATAAGCGCGAATGGCATTTTTTAGTTCGCCACTTTCAGCCACCATTTTAAAACCTTTGTCGTTACCTGCCCGCATAATTTTTTTGGCACCCGCTAGCAAATCGTTCAAATCCCAATCAGGAGCCTCTGGCAATTTCACACTATCCAAAGGGAGTGCATCGAAATATTTTTTAGGGGCGTAAAATGGCAGATGTGGATGAAATAATCCAAGTGCAAGAAAAAATGGTTTATTGTGCTTTTGTTGCAGGAAATCCATGGCCCACTTTGTTGTTTTTCCATCGCCCATATCAAAATCTTCGCAAAAGAAAGGTCCCCAGTCCCAACTTCCATTTGGGTGCGAGGGCATATCTGAAAACCATTCCCTGTCTGTTATCCCCAATTTTTCAACATGAGGCTTTTGTTTAAACTTTTCTATTTCCAAAGGAAAATATTCATCCCATTGGTGTGGAGGATTAAAAAGTTCAGGAACAGTTTCGTGGTACGTTTTACCTCCTCCAACTACTGTATATCCATTCTTCTTGAACCACAAAGGCATGGTATTTAACTCGGGCCAACGAAGCTTCCAGGCACTTGTTTTATCTCTGGCATTGTTAACAATTCCTGTTCTTGCCGGACTCATTCCGGTAAAAATTGCGGTACGCGAAGGATTACAAAGAGGGGCTGCGCAGTAGGCATTTGTAAACAAAGTTCCCATTTCTGCCAAGCGGTCGAGATTTGGTGTTTTTACTATTTGGTAATCGTTAAGGCAGGACACCCAGTCGTTCATGTCGTCAACGGAAATCATGATGACGTTAGGGTGGTTAGATTTTTCTTTACTATTAACACCTAATGATGATGTTATTAAGCAAAGAATTGACAATACTATTTTAATTCGTTTCATTCCCATTTTGTTTCAATTTCTATTGTCCTCCAGCCGGACAGACTTTTACTTTTCTCATCAAGGAGAAAAGTAAACAAAAGAATCAAGAAAATTTAATGCTTCTCTCCTCATGCCTCCGCTGGCTCGCGCCAAATTTTCAGGCCAACGCACTTTTTGTTCACTGCATCAAATAGACTTTACATTTACATAATATTATTTGTCATTCAAAAATTATTACTCATCGTTCCAAACGATCTATTTATGAATATCAGCATCAACCAAAGTTTCATAAAACTGCGGACTAAATGTAAAACATTCGATAGAAAATCGTTCATTTCTGTCCGGGCCTCCATCCATTGAAACTACCTGTTCGTTTTCATCAAAAGGTTCTGATTCTCCGATTAGTACAAATCCATTTCGTTTTGAATTCCAATCGATATGACAATATCCCCAGGCAGCATTGGTTGTCAAAAATTTAGTTTTAAATTTTTCTGCTTTTGGCGTTTTGGAAATTGCAATGGTTGCTTCTTCACGGTCTCCGCTGAAATTACTTGCCACCGCAACTCTTCCTTTGTATTTTCCTGAAGTGATTTTCACTGCTCCCTGATGACATCGGCGTGCTTTATGATTTTTACGGGTTTGTGCTAAAAAGGATGGATTGCCTTCCAAGTCAAAAATCATTTCATTTTTATACCCTATTCTACTTTGTCTTCTGGAAACGACATAAATAGTTTTGTTGTCCAGCAGTGCCCACGATATTTCATTCAGTTCTCCCATATATTCCGGATAATCTTCTACATCATAAAAAACATCCCATGATTCACCTCCGTCCAATGAAATCAGAAAATGAACCGGGTCTACATAAAACGGAACTAAAATGGCATCTCCTTTTTGACCTTTCCATTCCATATCAGCAATAAAAAGAGCATTAGTTGAGGGAGACTGACTGGGAGAAATGGTATCGGGACCATGAGTAACCAATTCAGTCATTTCCTTCATTAATTCAGGAGGACTCCATGTTTTCCCTTTATCTTTGCTAGTGGTCCGATAAACTCCTTTATAAGCATCAGCATGTTGATGAGTACGATGACCACCGGAAAAATAGCATTGAACCTCATCTTTCCATTCCACCATGGATGTGTAAGCGACTACCCCATTCACGTCCTGCATTAAAATCTGGTCGTCAATCCATGTTTTTCCGCCATTCAAACTTCGGGTTAAAACCACTGCAAGTCCGGGAGGAGCATCATTTTTTCCTTTTACTTGAAAATGATAAGAAGCAATTAAGGTTCCATCTTTTAGTGCCAGAACTCGTGGTTCTTTGGTTTCGTAGGTTCCATGTTTTGTTCCTTCGTAACAAGTATCTCCTTTTGAAATATCGGATGGAAGAAAACGCATTCCGGGGTAAATCAATTTATCATCCACAATTTTACCGGCAATGTATTCTTTTCCGCTGTACGAATTATCCAGTTTGGTTACATCGCCACCTGCCAGTTGCGTGTGTGAAAAGTGTACAAAAATTGTATCGAGTGCTGTTGCTACAATCTCACCCTTATCGTTTTTGGCACTTACTTTAATTACATTTGGTCCATACCAATCGGCTAAAAAAGTGTTTTTATTGGAAGATGAAAATTTATTCAAATTCTCCTCGTTTAACAATTTAGCATCACCTTGTTTTTCTATTAATTCATATTGAAAGGAAAAATCTTTATTCCCTATATTAAGATTGGCTTCCAATTCAACTTTAAATTTCTGAATCACCATATTTTTTGGAATAATATGGTTGGGATGGGTTTTGAAATAAACATCCGGCTTAATCACTTTTTTAGACAAGTTGATTTGATTCTTGCCGGATTCAATCCAGGCTAAATTGAATCTTACAAATTTGATTTCTGCTCGTTCGCCATTAAAATCGTATTCGGCTAACATTCCAATTGAACCATCAGGAAGAATGGCTAATGACGAATAGTCGAAGTTATTATTGTATAGTGGTCGTTTAAATGGCCACGATTTTCCATCGTCGTAACTTAATGCAATTATAGATTTTCCTCTCTTTCTACCGTCGGATCGACCGGTTACACCAACATGTATTAAAACACCCGATTCTTTTTCCGTTTTCCAACGATAGCGCAAAAGTGGTGACATACAACCTGTATCAGCCAAATCGTTGTGTTTTTTGAGTAGTGCCCAAGTTTTTCCACCATCGGTAGAAGTAGTTACTAAACGGAATTCTCTTGCACGTATGGATGCAAACACATTACCATCTTCCAATTCAACCATTTGAATTTCATTTCCACCAAAATAACCGTCTACAGTTTTTGGAAAAAACTCACCATGTTTCCATGTATTTCCATTATCATCGGAATAAAGTGCATAATTATAGTCTGTCCTTTTCCCCTTTAAAAGAATTGATTCCGACATGGGGATAATTACCCGCCCTTTGAATTTTCCTTTAGTTAATGTTATTCCAATGCCAGGACCACAAATTGATACTACTGTTGTTTTACTACTTTTGGCTACCGAAGTAATCTCCTGTGGCTTCGACCAGCTTAAACCTTCATCCGTACTTTTAATCACAAAAAGCCGTTCGATTGTATTTCCTTTTAATCCCGGGTCAACTTGTTTTACTCCATGCGAACGGTCGCGACTGTGGCGCTTTTCAGGAAAATAAATATAAATGAGAATAATAGTCCCATCCAGTGCCTGTACCATTACCGGATTCATAACTACATTGTCACCGGCTTCAGCAATAACAGTCAGCTTGCTCCAGGTTTCGCCATTATCGATACTGCGTTTTAATACAATATCATTTTTAGCATGGTCATGGTTCATTTCCTCGCGACCTTCCATTACTGCCAGGATGAACCCTTTTTGAGTTACCAGCAGCGAAGGAATTCGATAATTGTGGTATCCCATTCCATCGTTTAGTGGGTCGAAAATTATTTTCGAATAAAAAAAAGGTTTTTCAATTTTGGAATTTTGCTCCAGAGATTCGAATTGTGCTGAAGCTCTGGCAGAGCAAAACAAATATAAAATCAAAAATATTATAATGTCTTTTTTCATTATCTCTTATTTTGTAATTGATTTTATTTTTTCCGCAAGAAGTTCTGCTAATTCTTCATGCCATTTATCATTTGGGTGAGTCCCATCAAGAAGAAAACCGTCTATATCTTTTCCTGAAATTACATATTCTTCAAAAATCTGCCACTGGTCAATTAATGCTATTTCATTTTCAACAGCTAATTTCCTAATAATTTCTACATACTTTTCTGTATTATCATAGCGCCATTTTTCATGTCTTTCCCCTAATGCATTTGGAGTCATAAGTATTATTTGACTTCCCGCTTTCTGAAGGGTATCCATTATATATTTTAGATTTTTTTCAAATTCAAATATCGGAATTCTCGGTTTATCATTATTACCATCAAACCAACTGTCGTTAATACCAAAACAAATAATGGTAATGTCTGGCTGATGAACCAAAACATGGGACTCCAAGCGGTCAAGGGCGTGTTTAACCCGATGGCGATTATTGTCACTCAAATGGCCGGTATGGCTCCCTCCAACCCCTTCATTAAAAACCACATTTGGAATTCCTTCTTCTAACAAAAGTTCGGGAAGTCGTTGGGAATAAACACCTGTAATTGTATTTCGAAATGCTGTTGTAGAATTGCCAAAAGCAACTATCTTCAATCGTTCTGATAGTTGATAATTTTCCCCGGTGTATGTTACATTTCGAATTCTAATTTTATTTTTACTATCACTTTTTCGGGGCTTAATGATGAGTTTATTAATTGAAGTATTATTTTCTGAATTAACTAATCGGGTCGTTTGAAGTTGTTCATTAATAAAAACAGATAAACTTGAGCTCTCTAAATTCCAGGAAACAGAAATTTGTTGCCATTTTGCTATTTTATTATTTATGGGATAAAGTTTTATATTGGTGTTGATTTGATATTCGAAAACGATTTCATCTTGATTTTGTAAAACCAACTCCCCCATAAACCCTGATTCAATGTAATACTCGAAATGAATTGTTCCCGAGGCAATTTCAGAAAATTCAAATTCTGTCGGTTCAACAGAAATAGATTTTTCCT
>JABMPI010000329.1 GCA_013203755.1 Bacteroidota bacterium | reverse complement strand
TAGCAAAACATAAAATGAAAGGAAAGCAAAATAAAAATCAAAATCAGCACGGCAATCAAAACGGTAACGGATAATTGATTCAAAAGTACTTGCATCGATAAAAACATCGTGCGGGTACTTTTCTATTTCAAATTGTCGTTTATCTTTGAACTGTACTAATGAATTTATTACGCTTTGACTCAGGAAGAATTTAAAAATTTATTTGAAATGCATTTTGCACAGGTTCGTAACTACGTATTTTTTCGTTCTGGAAATACCGAGGTTGCAACAGATATTGCACAAGAGACATTTCTGAAAATCTGGGAAAAACAAAATTCTATTCAAATAGAAAAAGTAAAGGGTTTGCTTTTTAAAATTGCCGGAGACCTTTTTATTTCGCACCATAGAAAAGAGAAACGTTCTTTCGAATTTTTTAACTACTATGTTTTTGATAAAGAAGCGCAGTCGCCGGAAGATGAGTTTGCATTTAAGCAATTGAAGGAAAATTATAGTCGTGCTTTGAATAAAATGCGCGAAAAACAGCGAACGGTTTTTTTATTAAGCCGGGTTGAAAATTTGAAATACACAGAAATTGCAGAAATGCAGGGGATTAGTGTTAAAGCGGTTGAAAAAAGGATGAAGAGTGCATTGGATCATTTAAGACATTTTTTAAAACAGTAATGAATGACAAACGTCTACATAGTAACAAATTAGAGGAAAAGAGCAGTGAGTTCTTTTCAAAGGGAAAAATAGAGTGGGATAAACCGGAAGCGGATGTTTGGGCTGAGTTGGAAAGCTCAATAACGAAAAAGCCTGCTGGTAAATCTATTTCACTCTTTCCGAAAATGGTAAAATGGAGTGCGGCTGCAGTTGTGGCAATTTTACTTGGTTTTAGTGCTTTAACTTTTCTCTATTCAAAAACAATAGTTAGTCAACCTGGAGAACAGATGGTTGCAGAACTCCCCGATGGTTCAACCGTTGAAATGAATGCCGGTTCAACGCTAAAATATTATCCATTAAAATGGATGTACAATCGTAAATTGCAATTTGCGGGAGAAGGATTTTTTAATGTTCAAAAAGGGAAAAGGTTTGAAGTAGAATCGGAAAATGGGAGTACGCGGGTTTTGGGAACATCGTTTAATATTTATTCGCGCAACAATCAATACCGGGTAACTTGTTTAACAGGGAAAGTAGAAGTGGTTTCAAATACCAACGAATCTGTATTTTTAAATCCCAATAACCATGTTGAAATTGAAAATGGAAAATTTGTAATGAAAACAGAGAACAAAGCAGAAAATTATGTGAGCTGGAAAAACAACCAATTCTTTTTTGCCGGTCGCCCGTTGAAAGAGGTTTTTGAAGAGGTTGAACGCCAATACGGCGTTACCATTCAATTGCACCCAAAGCTGTATAATCGTAACTTTGCAAGCAATTTTCCGAAGAAACACAATGTTGAGGAAGTATTGGATTTTGTATGTAAATCGATGAATATAAAATATATAAAACAATCGGAAAATGTATTTCTGATTGTGGGAGAAAGTTAATGGCTAAATATGGATGGCTTGTTGTTTTTATGTTCCTGTTTCTATTTCAGGTTACTGCGCAAACAGCAAAAAGAATAAAAATTAATGTTCAGAAAACCTCTTTAAGTCGAGTTTTACTCGATTTGCGGGAGAGTTATGGAATTCAGTTTGCATTCGATAATGATTTACTTTCCAACTATTCAATTTCGCTTAATAGAACTTTCCAATCCGAAGACGAGGCACTTTCATTCCTGTTAAAAGATTTACCTTTCGAACTGGAAAAGAGTGGTGGTGTTTTTGTAATTATTCCAATTTTAGAAAAGAAAGAGAAAAAGCTAAGTCCTGCTCTTACTCAAATTTCGGGTCAGGTTTTGGAAGCTCAAACGTACGAGCCCCTACCATTTTCATATATTATTATAAACGAAAAATTGGTTCAGTCCGACCAGCAAGGAAATTTTAATTTTATCGCATCCGCAGATTCTACTTTCGATTTGCAAATTTCGCATTTGGGTTATTTTATTTACGATACCACGCTTACTAATAGTGTGAATAGAAAGTTTTTATTGAATCCTCAGATTGAGCGGATTGCCGAAATTAAGGTGGAAGGAAATTTGGTTGAAAAGTCGACTTTAATTGGTGACAAAGCGGGACGAATAAAAATTAACCACAGAATTGCTCCGGTTTTACCCGGCCATGGCGATAATTCAGTCTTTAATTTATTGCGTTTAATGCCTGGTATTTTGGCGGCAGGCGAACAATCAAACGATTTGTTAATTTGGGGTGGGTACGAAAGTCACAGCAAAATTCAATTTGATGGTTTTACCATTTTTGGTTTGAAAAACTTCAACGATAACATAAGTGTGGTAAACCCTTTTATGGTAAAAAATATTGAGGTAATGAAGGGTGGTTACGAAGCGCGTTACGGTGGCAGAGTTGGCGGAATTGTTGATATAACCGGGAAGAACGGAACCCTGCAAAAACCAACTTTTACATTCAATATAAATACTACAACTTTAAATTCTTTACTCGAGATTCCACTTTCGAAAAAGTCGTCTGTTTTGGGTGCTTACCGACAAACTTATTATCAATTGTACGACCCAACTAATTTAAATCTTTTTCAGAGGAACAACGGAAATGGAGGTCAGCATTCTATGAACGGAGGAGTTGAAAGTGGAATTGATTTTACCGTTAATCCTAACTTCAATTTTAGAGATGCTAACCTAAAATATTCCTACAGAGGAGATAATGGAAGCCAGTTATCGTTGAGTTTATATGGCGGAGGAGATACTTTTTTTTATGATATGGAAGGTGAATATTTTAATAATATAATTACACGTAGCGAAGAGGAAAGGAATCGGCAGTTGGGAAGTTCTTTGCAATTTAGTTTTCCTGGGCAAAATGGAAATTCAACAAAATTAACTGCCAGTTATTCGCTTTTTGATAGAGTGGCAGAGGAACAAAATAAAAATGAAAATACAAGGAAGGGAACACATCGAATCACGAAAAATATTGTTTCCGAAAATAATGTAGACGAAATAACTATAAATGCAGAACACACATTTTCGTTAGTAAAAGGACATAATTTAATTGTTGGTGCAGGGGCAATCAATAACAATGTTCAACTTTCGAGGAAATCGTTTGCCAACGAAATTATTGATTTAAATACAAAGTCGCCACGCATTATTTCTTACATGCAGGATGAGTTGCCAATTGGTAAGTTTATGGAGCTTAAAACCGGGTTGCGTATTATTTATTCCACCGAATTAAAAAAATGGTTTGCCGAACCACGCGTTTCTACTTCAATTCGTTTAACGGAAGGTTTAAAATTAAATGCATCCTGGGGATTGTACAACCAGTTTATGGCAAAAACTTCTGTGGTAGACAGTTCCTATAACTATTCGTATTTCTGGACAAACAGCGATGGGAATGCTATTCCTGTAATTAATGCGGAACATTGGGTGGCGGGATTTTCTTTCAATAAAAACGGATTTGCTTTTAGCGCCGAAGGATACCATAAAACCACCAGTGGTTTAACACAGTTTTTTAACGGGGCAAAAAATTTAGAGCAGGGATTTTACAGGGGAAATGCAAGGAGTTATGGTTTGGACTTTTACCTCAAAAAAGAGTATAAAAAACATGTAGCCTGGATTTCTTACACAGTTAGCAAAACTGAGGAACATTATCCTTTCTATTCTAGAGACTATTACAAGTTGGCTCCACATCATCAGGCACACGAAATAAAATTTGCCGGAATATTCAATTTCAAATCGTTATATCTTTCTGCTAACTATGTTTACGGTTCCGGTTTCGAACGGTATAATTTTGAAACAGAAGAGGGCATTTCGTTAAATAAGGATTACAAAAGATTGGATGCGGCCTTGGTTTATAAATTCCGTCAGGGAAAAGTTAAGGCGGAGGTGGGAATTTCTGTTTTGAATGTGTTGGATACCCATAATATAAAATATTCCAACTTACGTCGTTCTACTGTTGATGAAATTAATTTGGTTGGAATTTATGCAGAAGCCGTTCCGTTTACTCCTACTCTGTTTTTAAAGATGGAGTTTTAATATTTAGATGTTTTTCTCTTGCTTGTTTTTTAATCAATAATACCTTTCGAAAATAAAATTGAAGTCTAAAAAAAGTACACCGTGGTGTACCTTATCTTGTATTTGTTTTGTACTCGTTATTTAATGTAATTTTTTCCTTTTTTGGAAGTATGGACAAAAAGTGGATAAATGAATCAACCAACAACAGGACACATAAAGGTTACAACCTAATTAGGAGATTTTATTCAGGTAGGGGCAGAAATATTTATAAATTATACGAGGAGTTTTTAAATTTTCTTTGTTTTGTTTAAAACATCAATATTATAATCTTCAAACACAATGGCTATTGCAACTTTTACTAAAAAAGTAAAAAGCAAAAAGCCGAGCGAAAATATCATCGCTGCCGTTCTAATTTCGGTCCAAGATGGTGTGTAAACAAAAATTTGTCCCAAAACATCAGGAGTAAATCCGGGGATAATCAACGCAATTCCTTTTTCAGTATAAACACTGGCATAAATAAGCACTGCGCCAATATTCATTGTAACGAATTTTTTTCTGGTTTTAGGAATCAGAAAAAGTATAAATGCAACAAAACCCATACTAATGGACGACCAACTGAAAAATACAATTTCTTTGTTATCGCCTATTCCAAAAAGTAAATACTTCCAGTATAATAGATGTTCTGTTCCTGAATAAAATTCTTTAAAAAGCTCGGTTACTGTAAAAAACAAGTAAATAAACATTGCATATACCATCAATTCGGCAATCGTCCATAAGGCCTCATCTTTTATTTCAAATTTTGTTATTTTCCTGAGTATTTGAAACAGAATAAGAAGAATGGCAGGACCAGAACAAAAAGCCGATGCCAAAAACCGGGGAGCTAGTAAAGCACTGTTCCAAAAAGGACGGGCAGGTAATGCATTATATAAAAATGCAGTTACCGTATGAATACCAACTGCCATTGGAATGCTTATAAAAACAAGGGTTAAAACCAATTTTTTCTTGTATTCTTTTTTATAAAAAATTGAATATAATAAATGTATTACTACAATTAAATTAATTATTAAATAGGCTAGCAAAAAGAAAAAATCCCAGGATAACATAGAATATGGAAAATTCATTGTACCCAACAGAGGCAACATGTGCCAAAACCGAAGTGGATTTCCAATATCTACAACGATAAAAGAAATACACATAATTACTGCACAAACGGCCAGTAATTCGCCAAAGATTACAATTTCCTTAATCGGTTTCCAATCATAAATATAGGCTGGAATAACCAACATAACTGCTGCTGCTGCCACTCCCACAAGAAATGTAAAGTTCCCGATATAAAAAGCCCAGGACACAGAATCGCGCATGTTTGTTGTTATCAAACCATCTTTTAATTGCTCTGCATATCCAAATCCTCCCCAAATAATTAGTACCAGCAAAAAAAATAACCATGCATAATATGCTTTAGTACCGTGAAGAATTAATTTTATACTACCTGTGATAAAACGAATAAAGTTCATATTTAGATTTATTAAATAATTTTCTAAAATAGAATTGCGTTATAATTTTATTGAATCAAAACAAAGTGCGAATCCCATTAAACTCCAAAGAAATAATAGAATTTTGGCTGCGTGTTTAATTCTTCTTTTAATACAAGCACGCGTTTATTTTCTAAAATATATCTGATTTCACTTTCCGGATCTAACAGATTTCCGAATTTTCTGGCTCCTACCGGGCAAACTTCAACACAAGAAGGATATTTGCCTTCACGAACTCTTTGAATACAAAAAGTACATTTTTCAACTACTCCTTTCATTCTTGGGCGGTTTCCCAAATAATGCATTTCAGTATTTATTTCTTCGGTCGGAACATTTGGCTTGCCCCAATTAAAATGCCTTGCTCCATAAGGGCAAGCCGCCATACAATACCTGCATCCAATGCACCAGTTGTAGTCAATAACCACAATCCCATCGGGTTCTTGCCAGGTAGCTTTTACAGGACAAACGGTTGTGCATTGGGGATTTCGGCATTGCTGACATGCCACAGGAACATAGAAATGTCCTTTTTCAGGAACTTTTTCTGGATTATAATGAACATTGGAATGGGCAAAATCAATTCCTTTTTCATTTTCCATTTGTAGCACTTGTATCCAGTGAATTTGTGGATCACGCGATTGATTATTTTCGCCTACACAAGCATATACACATTTTCTGCACCCAACACATCTCGATAAATCCAAAGCATATCCAAACAAAACTTCATCCATGGCAGGTTTTGCAGAAACATGAAAATCTTTATCGTATTTTTCTTTGTATTTTACTTCTAATTTTTTGATTATTTCATCTTTTTCTTCCTTGCTTAAAGTTCTGAAGTTTTTTTGCAGGAATTCTTCAATTTCCTCCATATTACATCCTGAAAGGGCAAGTGCAGAGAATGATGCCAATGAAATATTTTTAAGGAACGACCTTCTGGATTTATTTTTTTTCATATTTTCCGGAATTTTCAATTCATAAAAATTAGTTAATTTCTTCCTGCGGTACTGGTGGCGGTTCGGGTGTTAATTCTTTAAATTTTGGAGTGTGTGGATTATGACAATGGACACAGAGTAAGTATTCTTTTTTGCCATTCCATTCACCTGTCCTTTTCCCATGTACTCCAACTTTCCAGTCTCTTAGTTTCTCACCATGGCACTGCCCGCAAAGTTTATACGATTCTTTAAAATCGAGTAATTTTCCGCTGGCCAGCTTTAACGAATCCCTGTTATTCATATCGTGGCAATCGAGGCACCAGCGGTTTTCACTATCGTGATCGAAAATGGCAGTAATATCATCGTGCATATCCACCAATTCTCTTCTGGTTGAATTGGGTTCAATTTCTGAATGACAATCATTGCAAGGAAAAATCCCATCGGTGAAAGGTGGTGCTTCTATTGCATTTTCTATTTCATTCCCTGAACTTCTAATTTCTGATACCGTTATATTTTTCTTACTACGCTCTTTATTTTCTGTATTTGAACACGCAAAAAACAGTGTAACAAATAACATGGTTAAAAGAGCCGAAATTTTACTCTTATTGAAATATTTTTCCTTCATAATTGTTTTACTTTTCAAATGGATATTTTTTTTGTAATCGAAAGAATCTTCCTTTCCACTCTCTTTTGAGTGATCCATAAAAACATTTCATTCCTTCTTTTTCCCAAAAGATCTCGTGTATAAAATAGATACAACAATTGAAATAATTGCAAGAACAAGAAATATTAAAACCCTGTAACCTATATCAATACTCGACATATCAACAAAAATTAACCGAATTGCCGAAACAACCATTGCAGTTATTGCCAGCCACCTGTATTTGATATTTTTAATTAAAAGACTTAATAAAAAAAGAATTACTGCAACACAAATCCATGAAGCCGTAATATATGATTCGGGACAAATCTGGTAAAGGGCAATCATTGTCATTAAAAGCCCGGCAATCAGGTAAATGTTCCTGACAAACTCAGTTTTAATATTTAATCTATCCTTTTTCCAATTTATTACTCGCGCAGAAATAAATGCAACAAGCATAAACGAAAAATTGGCAGTGTGGTGACTAACGGAATCATTCAGACAGAATAACATAAAAGCCAGGAACAGAATTGTGTTCATAATTACCATAAAACGCGAACGAAACCACAGTGCCATTGAAACAACCAGTAAACTCTGAACAGCAAAAAACGTCTAAGACTTTGGTAATCCATAAATTCCAAAAATGACTACACTCAGTGCCAGAAATCCGTAAAGCACATACATCGAGGCAGTGATTTTTAGAAAAGACCGTAATTTGAGAATTATGGAAAAGACCAAACAAAACAAAGTTATTGAAGCAAAAATAGGGACATAATTCTCCTGAAAATAAGTAATAATAATAAGTGCCAGAATAAATGAAAAACCCAACCCATTCCATATTATGGAGGAAATTATAAATTCATTTGAAATATCTTCTTTTTTTGGAATAAGTGCCAGTATTGAGAAAATAAAACCAGTAGCAATAAAAAATAAATATCCGGCTCCGGGAGATTTAATAAATTCCAGGCTATTTCCCATTAAAGGATTGTTTAATAACCAATTTAAATGTGCCAGATAAATAAGAAAAATAAATACAAATGTCAATTTCAACCAACCATACCGATAGTATAAAATAACAGCCAATAAAGTTGTAACAGCGGCAATTCCAGCCATTACATTTGTTGAATTACCAAAAATTCCTGAAGCAACCAACAAAAGCAAAACAATTCCGGTAAGCAATTGTGAATTTTTTCGAAGAGCCCTATATAAAAGAGCAATGCTTACCGCGATCAAAATGACTAATCCGAGAGTTTCATTTTGAATCAAAGGATTATTTTGAAAAAAGTGAAGTCGGAGTGTGAAAAAATAGAGAAGTAAATGCGCATTATATGCAAAAAGTTTCGACAGATATGAATATGAATTACGTGTATAATGCGAACAAACATAAATTCCGGCAACAGAAACAAATCCCATTAACGTTGAGAATATAAAATTTCCATTACTTCGTAAATAACCCACAAGGAATGTGATACCAAAAAATAATACAACATTCCCAAGCCAGGCCATACCATATTCTCCCACACGAAATTCAATGGATCCTTCGGATTGAAATGGCAGATTAAATTCAAATTCTTCTTCGGATTGAATAATCTCGTTATTGTCGTGTTGAATGTCCTGGGTTTTCATCCTATCAAGAGATGCCTCAACTCTGGTTAACCGTTGGTTAAAAACATAAATTTCTTTCCTGAGGTTTTCTAATTCGGGGAAATCAGATTTCTCTTTTTGCATAATGCATCATTTTTTGTTTTAAATCCGATCCAAATATTCTGTTGCGGAAAAACATCTGATTTATTATTCTGCTTCTTCTTGTTTTTTCCAGGGAGGTAGCAACCAGAGTAAAAATGAAAGAATTAGAAATGGCATAATCATCCATGCCAGAGCCATCCAAAATCCTTCTAAACCGACCATTCCTAATTTAAAACTGGTAAATCCAAGAAAACTTTTTGAAAATAACTGACCTCCAATTACAACATTCCAACGCATAAAGAATACACCAAATAATACGAACGAACTTATTATTAAATAAATGAATTTTCTTATTTCAGGAATCGGCTTGTAAATACGGAAAATACCAAGTGTTATCAAAGGAATAATAGTTCCTATTAATCCCTGAAATATAAAAAGAGTAATATTCAGTTGACCATTTACCAGCATGTGTAGAATTTCAAAATCTTCTTCAGCCACATAAATACGGTGCACCTGATCGAGTGATTCAAGCGTGAAATCAAGAATTAATACCATAAAAAGGAATTTCCCAATTTCGTCCAAACATGCCATATCAATTTTCACCTTTCGGATCCACGAAACGGCCATGTATAGAAACATAACCAGCGCAATTCCGGAAACCATGGCTGAGAGAAGGAAAATAACCGGCATCAAGACTGTTGACCACCATGGGTTGGCTTTGATGGAGCCAAAAATAAAACCAACATAACCGTGCAGAAGAAACGCAGATGGAATACCTATTACGGTAATAATATATCCGAGTTTTTTGTCCCAGGCAAGCGCTTTAGGCGAAATGTCGGTTACCCCCAGGGTAAGTATTTTATAGATCCTTCGTTTAATACCTTTTGACTCGTTTGACCAAATGACAAGGTCATGACGATAATCGAACCAAATTTCGAGTAAAAGTACAACCATAAGATACCACAGGTAAACAAATCCGAAAATAGCCATGGCTGAACCGAATTGAGGTGTTGTTAGGATTTCGTACGACCGGAAGGGATGCCCCAGATGTGAAACCAGCGGTAACCCAGCAACAATTAAAAAGGCTAATGCTGTTAAAAGAGCAAGATGGTAAGTTGGGCGAAGGACTTTTACTTTAAAGACCCGTTCGAGTGATGCAAGAATAAAGGCTCCTGCAACCAATCCGGTAATATAAGGGTAGAGTACTATCAGTATTCCCCATTGCAATTCTATTTCATTGGGATAAATATAACCATCAACATGATTAAGTATTTCATATAAGTGTTCCATATTATCGTACCTCCGCGCTTAATCCGTTATAAAATAATTTTGATCCAGTATTTAAATTAGGTTTTAAAACCTGACAATTGTGTTCTTTCAGGAATTTGTGCAACTCCCCTTCTTTATCATTCAAATCACCGTAAATTCTTGCACCTGTTGGGCAAACCTCCACACATGCCGGCTGTAACCCTTTTGTAATTCGGTGGTAACACAACGTGCATTTGTCAGCTGTTTTTTTCTCCGGATGGAGGTACCGGCAACCATACGGGCAGGACTGAATGCAATAGCTACAACCGATGCAATACTTTTCATCGACCAGCGCTATGCCTTCAGGGCTTTCAAAAGTTGCACCAACAGGACAAACCTGTGTACATGGCGACTTTGCACAGTGGTTACACATTTTTGGAACATAAAATGTTTTGAAGATTTCATCTTCTGCCACAGTCTGAGTAAATCCATCAATTCCTCCGTTTGGAGATACCACATTGATAGACCCGTCATTTTTAATGGTATATTGTTCTACCCATGAACGATAATAAAATGGTTCTTGCGGAACATTATTCTCCAATTTACACGATTTGGCACACATGCCGCAACCAATGCATTTTTCTATATCAATTCCAATTCCGTACCACGGTTTGGTGGAATCTTCTGGTTCGCTTGCGGCAAAAACAATGGCTCTAAACGGCTCTAATGCCGAGGTTGCCAAAATTGTACCGGCCAGAGCTGCAGACTTTTTTAAAAAGTTGCGCCTCGATTCACTTATTCTTTTAGTTCCCATACAGCATGTGGATTATGACAATCGATACAATTTTCCTTTTCCGGATGATGTTCTTTAGTATCGATTTGGTTAATAACTTCAATTTTTCGTGCAGGATTAAGACTATGGCATCTCCCACAAGATTTCCTGGTACCGTCTTTCACGAGAAATTCTTTAATTTCATAGTCCTCAGCATGTTTGGAATTCGGACCATGACATACTTCACACGATAATCCTGCGTGTGCGTCAGATGCAAGCTGCTCTGCTTCCGTATCATGACATTCAATACAAACCGCTTTTCCAGCATAATTGATAGGAAGTGCTGCAATTTCGTCAATGGAATCTGCTCTGTAATGTCCATATTTTCCAAACGATTCAGGAATCAGGAAATGACGTGCTACAAGAAAAAGGACAATGAACACTGCAAAAAGGGGTAATAAGGTTTTTAGTTGTACTGGCATAGTTCAATGATTTTATCAAAAAAATGTTTTTAAAGATATGGAATAATAAAAGTAGCAAACGAAATTTTTTAATTGATATAAATCATCCCGCTATTGGAAATATAGCATTGGCAGGTTATCAATCCTTTTTAAAAATGAACTTATGTAAGTATTAATATTGAGGGAAAGACCAATTTGCCTGACTTATCATATTAATATAATTTTCTACTTAAGGTTTACCTTTGTCTTATGTAGAATCATTGTATATTAATAGATGAACCGATAACTTTTGTTTTATGGCTTGCGATAATTCCAGATAATATTCTGCTTTTAGCCCTATAAATGTTTTAAATCAACTCAACAAACTAATTTTAAACTCGTCTCTTTTTTTGCAAAATTCAATTTAATTTACGGTTGTAACGGCTTTTTTGAAATGGAAATTTCTTATGCTTTAAACTTTGTTGTAATGCTAAAATCTACCATGTAAATTTCTTCTATTTAATAGTATGTTCAGGTTTGTTAATTGTGCTTCTAATCTGAAAATTACCTTTAGACATTAATTCCTTATGTAATTATAAGGTAATATCTTCCATGTATTCCATACAAATTAAGGTCGTACCAATTTTTTCATGAAACATATGTTGTAATTTTATCTTTTATTATTAATATACGCTCTGAAAACTATTTCGAAGTGGATTAACAAATTAGTTTTAAAACATTTCATCGATTCAATTATGAAACGACCATGAATTTTTATTATTCAGATTCAAAAACAAGAATAATTAAAATTCATCGGGAGTTACATCGAATGCAAATGAAATAAATAACTTTAATGAGATGAAAGGAGTGCTTTTACTTTCTGTATTTATATTGGCGTTTATTGTTTCTGTACAAGCCCAGGAACCTCAAATAAATAAATTTTTAGCCACTCAAAGGGGAGAGATCCCAACCTTATTATTAGGTCACGACTATATTGAAAGAGCCAATTTCATAAATCATTTACAATCTTCTGAATTCGTAGATAAACTGAAAAGTTCTAGTGGTGATCAGAAACTTGACAGTATCGTTACCAAAGAGTGGTCAAATGATTCGTATTTATTTGAGAATGCCTTCAAATACGAATACGAATTTAAAAATGATGGGAAGAATGTAATAATGAAAATCTTTTCGTGGGATAGTGAATTAGATAATTGGAAAAAAACTTTCGATATGTTTTATCTTTTTAATGGAGAAGACAAATTAATTCTAGCTGAATTTGAAATGTATTTTACAGCCATTTATAAAACCTATACAAAAACAGAGTACTCTTATTCCAATAATCGGTTAACAAAAGAAGTACAATTTACCAAGTTTGAAGAGGACGATCTGTGGCTTAAAGATGGACAAACAGATTATTATTATGATTCGAATAACTGGCTAATTCGCGCAATAACTGATGTTTGGGATGAATATTTTCTTACTTGGGTTGTTGGCGACAAAGTAGATTATGATTATGATACAAAAGGGAATATAATTGTTGAATATGGATTTAACTGGGAGGAATATGATGGCGTGTGGACTGCGAGGTTTAGAACAGAAAATAAGTTTGACGAAAACAATAACTTAATTGAATCTACTGAATATGTGCCAAGTAGGGTGGTGGGAATACTAGAACTTGATACCAAATTAGAATTGGCATATAACTCAAATGCCACTCTAATAA
Organism: Bacteroidota bacterium; assembly: GCA_013203755.1. Taxonomy (GTDB): domain Bacteria; phylum Bacteroidota; class Bacteroidia; order Bacteroidales; family Prolixibacteraceae; genus Draconibacterium. The sequence continues at coordinate 3,740 of JABMPI010000329.1, read as the reverse complement.
GCGAAATATTATATGAATGGGATTACGATTTATTGATTTGGTTAGAACAAGAAAAAGATGAATATTCTCAAAATGAAACCGATAAACTGCTTCTTATTACGAGTTACAATTGGATTGAAAACAGCAATTCATGGGAAAGAAAGAATAAATCGGAGTTTTTTTCTACAAATATGATAACCGATCAGGATATTATGTATCGTCAAAATATAGATGTTTATTTGCCATTATTTGTATTTGATTCTGATGTTTGCGACCTGATTGAAAGTTATAATTGGATAGGCAACGAATGGATTAAATCGGATATTACCACCTACTATTTTTCGCCACCTACGATTGTTGGTATCAATCAACTTGCCGAAACAAAAGTTTTTATTTACCCAAATCCAACAACAGATTATATAAATATTGAAGTAGTTAATGCATTGCAAACCCTTTGTTTGATAAGAGATATAACCGGAAGAATTATTTCGCAATGTATTATCTGGCAAAAAGAAAGATTTAATCTTTTAAATTATCAACCGGGTATTTATTTTGTAGAGTTACAACAAATGGGGCAAAGAGTTTTTACCGGTAAAATCATAAAAAAGTAGTCAGATTTTTTATTTCGCTTCATTTCTTGCAAGTGAGAGTGCCTCAGCCAATTCTTCGTTTGGTTTTGCAACACTCACCTTATTAATTAATTTTTTGCTTTCAGCATCGAAAAAATAAGCAACGCCGGTTCCTGTGTGGGCTGCCATTACTTTATCTAACCCAACTCTTTTTAATTCTATCGCCGATTTTTGTTTTGTTTCATCGTTTGATAAATCGTTTACCACAAACTGAACAGCCCCATCCTTGTTATTTTCCATAAAGGCTTCATGCGCCCTTGCACCATTTTTCTTGCACGTTGGGCACCAACTGGCATCGTTTATTACTGCAATAACTTTTGATTTTGATTCTCCAAATGCGGAACCCGAAACCAAGGCAATTAGAATAATACTTGTAAAAAAGGTTTTTACGTTTTTCATGATTTTTTAATTTTAAAATTTAACATTATCGAAATTTACTTTTGTTCTTATTGTCTGTATAGTCGTTAGTGAATTTAAAACCTTACAAGTATGTTCGATTTTTTGTTAAAAATAAAAATGTTAGAATCTTTAGTAAACAGGCTTGCCAATGGCAAATGGATTTGGATTTCTTCTGTGTGCCTCAATTCGATATTGGTAAAAGAATACTGGAAATTCGAATGTTGTTATCGTAAAATTGAGGCCGTAGTTATTAAGGAACTTTATTTCATGAATCAACCAAGTTTATGGTAATCTGGTTTTGGGCAATTTGATGGATGGTTGTTGGAAATAAAAATTATTTTCGTGAATAAAATATTGCATTTACAAAATGAATTTTAGAAGTTTACAATTTGTCTTAAATCTCGTAATATTTATCTATTGATAATCATGAAAAACAAAAAACTTTGCTGTCGCATTTTTCCAATTGTACTAATTCTAATTTCAACTGTAATTGCTCTCGCAATTTGGTATTTCGACGAAGGTATTCACTCCTTTTCATCTCTAACAAACAGAAATGAAATTTTCAACTTTGTTAGCGCAGTACTTTTTATTTCAATAATACCAATCGGCCTTTTTTACTATTTAGTTGAAAAAGAACAGTATGAAACAAAAGCGAGAGGGCTTGCATTATTGGGATTTTTACCGGCAATATTGTTTTTGGGGTATATAATACTTTAATGTCTTATTCTCTTGTTCTGATTTATTGTTAACTTGTACGCGTAACAATTTTAGATGCATAAATTACTTATTATTAACAAAATATTACCTCTGGAAATGTTTGGATCTAAATACAGATTAAATGAAAGACGAGGAGTTTTGAAAACTTTAGTGCTAGATAAAAAAGAGAGTGATTGTATTCGTTTATTAAATGTAATTTAAAATCTATGTTTATTACTAAATTTGAAAATGGAAATCACAAAGTAATATTTATAAACAAAGCGATACTTCATACTAAAATTTAATTATGCCTAAAATATTAATCGACGTTCTACCTGCTAAAGGACATTTTCATGCTACACTTAAAATTGCATCGAAATTAAAAAATGCGGGTTACGAAGTTGTTTATGGCAGCGATTTTTATTTACAAAACGAAATAGAAAAATTTGGCTTTCAGTTTTATTATCTCGCCGAGGTCTCAGTTGCAAAAGTGAGTTTTGCCGTTCGGTTTTCAAAATTTTATAAACTTGTAACCTTCTTTTTCTGGTTAGTTAGCAAGGAGAAGTATTTAATGTCAAAGAAAGCTGTTGTCGATTTCCAGTCAGCCGTACGTGAGATACAACCCGATTTAGTTTTGTTGGATGAGCAATCAGCATTAAAAGCCATATTTTACGAAGTAATAAATATTAAGGTTATTGTTTTTCAGACAAAACCTGACACCCGAAAAATAAAAGGAATACCTCCGTTTACTTCCTATTATCTGCCCAAAGGAAGAATGAGCAAGTTGTATTGCAGCTTGCTTTGGTTGGCAAAATTGGGGAATTACAGATTCAACTGTTTTTATAATAAGATTTTACCTTTTGGTCAGGATAATTTTTCTATTCTTAAAAAAATTGGAAAAGATTTTGAAATTAATTTAACTGAAAAGGTTGATATTAAACGTTCGTTTGGTGTTGGTGTAAAGAACATTCAGCGCCTGGTAATTTCGCCTGCTGCCTTTGATTTTCCTCACCTAGAAAAAGAGGGGGTTTTTAGAGTTGGACCACTCGTAGATATTCAGCGCGAAGGGAAAATTGATAAACTTCGATACGGCAATTTGTTAACGCGACTTGAATCTGATAAAGAAAATTCAACAGGATTTACGGTATATTGTTCTTTAGGAACGATAACAAGAAAATTTAAAAAAGAGGTGGAAAAGTTTTTCAAAAAAATGGCAAAAGTTGCCCTTTTGAACCCCGATTATTTATTTGTGATATCAACAGGAGCAGATTTTGATATTGAAGAACTTTATCCGACTCCCAATAATTTGTTCATTTTTGATTATGTGCCTCAAATAAAACTATTACAATATTGCGATTTAATGATAACACATGGCGGTATGAATAGTATAACTGAATGTGTTTATAATAATGTTCCGATGCTAATTTACCCTTTGTCGCCCCAATGGGATCAACCCGGTAACTCGGCTCGTGCGGTTTATCATGGATTGGGTTTGCGAGGGAAAATAAAAAGAGACTCAGTTAAAACCATTTCAAAAAAGCTAAATACATTAAAATTGAATTATAGTTTTTATTCTAATAATGTATTGTTGATGAAAGAGAAATTTGAGGAGAAGAATAATTCAGACGAAATACTGGAAATAATAGGAAATGTTTTTAAGTAATTTAAAGTAGTATGAATTCTGTTAATTTGCGGAAAATAAAATCTGGTTTTGTAAAAACCAACGATGTGCATCAGGCCGGATTAGCTTGTGTGGCTTCTGTAATTAAGTTTTATGGGGGAAACACTGAAATGCAGCGATTATATAATAATAGTGGTGCCGCAGAAAATGGTGTTAATTTGTTGGGATTGTGTAAAGCAGCTCAAGACGAAGGTTTTAAGGCCAATGGTTTCAAAGCTAATATCGATGCTGTAAAAGGATTGGATGACCCTGTAATTCTTCATATTTCAAAAGGTTTGGGTAGCGAAGATTTTATTATACTGTATGGTTGGAAAAAAAATAAATTTATTGAGGTGTATACTTAGTTACTAACTTTA